>CATISV010000201.1 GCA_949541125.1 Flavobacterium sp. SCGC AAA160-P02 | reverse complement strand
TTGATTTATTATTATTTGTTGAATAATTCAATTTAAAAATAGTGAATAAATTTTCAGAAATGTTTAGCTTTGTATGAATATTTTAATCAACTTTTACACATTTAATTAACAGCCAATTCTTTAATGTCAATTATTACATTAACTACTGATTTTGGAACGAAAGACCATTTTGTTGGGGCAGTAAAAGGCGCCATATATTCAGAATTACCTCATGCGAAAATTGTTGATATAACACACCAAATATCACCATTTAATATCACCGAAACTGCTTATATTCTAAAAAACTCATATAAGAGTTTTCCCGATGGAACTATCCATATAATTGGTGTTGACTCCGAGTTAAATGACACAAATAAACACATAGCCCTGGCATTAGATAATCATTACTTTGTATGTCCAGACAATGGGTTAATTTGTATGATAACTAAAGACATTAAGCCTACAAAGGTTGTAGAGATTAATATTCACGATAGAATTGAAAGTAGTTTTCCGGTATTAGATGTTTTTGTTCAAGTAGCTTGCTTTATCTCAAGAGGAGGGAATTTGACAGTTATAGGAAAAGAGACTTCAGTTTATAAGGAAATGACTGAAATTCAACCAAAAGTAAGTCAAGATCAAAAAATAATTACAGGCGGGGTTATTTATATTGATAATTACGGAAATATTATTAGTAATATCAACAAAAAACTATTCATTGAAATAGGAAAAGGAAGAGATTTTAAAATTTTAGCATCTAGATATACATTTTCAAAAATAATGAATAAGTATAATGAAATACTCAATGATGATTTTAGTGATACTCGCCAATATGATGGAAGTAAATTGGCATTGTTTAATTCTGCAGGTTATTTAGAAATTGCTGTTTATAGAAGTAATTTAAAAACAGTTGGCGGGGCTTCAACCTTACTAGGACTAGATTACAGGGATACAATTAGTATAGAATTTACCTAAAAAATGTTCGTTAGAATTGTAAAAATGACTTTTCATCCAGAACAAACAGAAAAGTTTCTTCGTATTTTTGAGCAAAATAAAGAATCTATAAGAAATAGTCCTAGATGTTTTTTTTAGAATTATACAGAGGAAAACAAAGGTCACATATTTTCTTTACACATAGTTACTGGGCAATTGAAAAACATTTAAATACATACAAAAATTCTATAGTATTTAGGGATGTATGGTCAAAAATAAAAGTACTATTCAATAAAAAACTAATGCAGAAATGTTAACCATCTTAAAAAAAGAATTCAACTCATTTTTTGCCTCACCAATAGCTTTTTTGGTAATAGGGATTTTCTTGTTGATAAGTGGATTGTTCTTATGGGTTTTTAATGATGATTTTAATATTTTAAATGCTGGTTTTGCAGATCTAAACAGCTTTTTTTACCTGGCACCTTGGATTTTATTATTCTTGATACCTGCAATCACAATGAAAACATTTGCAAATGAATTTCAGTCAGGAACCATTGAAATCTTAATAACTAGGCCTATTGCTAATTGGTCTATTGTTTTGGGAAAGTTTTTCGCCGTTTTACTATTAATTATTGTGGCTATCATTCCTACAATAATATATTGTTATTCTATCTATCAATTAGGAAATCCTACGGGAAATATAGATTATGGTAGTACTATTGCCTCTTATGTAGGAACCTTGTTCTTGGCAAGCTCATATGCTTCTATTGGTGTTTTTACCTCTACGCTTTCAAAAAATCAAATTGTTGCCTTTTTACTTGCTTTTTTTATCAACTTTATTTTCTATTATGGATTTGATGCTATTGCTAATCTATTTGAAAGTTCATCATATACCGTTAAACTTTTTGGAATGAATGAACATTTTAAAAGTATTAGTAGAGGGGTAATTGATACTAGAGATATTCTCTATTTTTTAAGCATCACTATTTTCTTTTTATTCATTACTAAACAACAATTGACAAATGAATAATAAGTTAAAACATATCCTATTGTTACTTGTTTTATTATTATTAATAAATATTGTAGGTCAAACAGTATATAAAAGGTTTGATATCACAAATGATAAACGATATACCTTATCTAGCATCACAAAAAAAATTGTTGAAAAAATAGAGGAACAACTCATTATAAAAGTCTACTTAGAAGGAGATTTCCCTACAGAGTTTAAACGTTTACAAATAGAAACTCGTCAATTTTTAGAAGAATTAAGTGCTAGTAGTTCTAAGATTAGGATTCAATTTATAAATCCTGAAAATCTTGGAGACCGTTTGGTAAAGGCTGGAATGTTTCCAAGTCAACTCACTGTTGAAGAAAATGGGAAATTATCCAAAGCTATTATTTTTCCTTGGGCAGAAATTATCCATAAAAACAATTCAAAGATTGTTTCTCTACTTCCTAACTTAGTAGTACAATCTCAAGAAGAACAATTAGAAACTGCGATAGAAAATTTAGAATTTTCATTCAGTAATACTATTAATAATATTGTGAAGGAAAAACAAAAAAAAATAGCTGTTATAACCGGTAATAATGAATTATCAGATATTCAGTTATATTCATTTTTAAGTGAATTATCTAAAAGATATCGATTAGCAAAGTTCACTTTAGATTCGGTGAATAAAAATTCAATAAAAAGTTTAAATGATCTTCAAAAATTTGATCTTGCTATCATTTCAAAACCTACAGAATATTTTTCAGAAAAAGAGAAGTTAGTTTTAGACCAATTTATTATCAACGGAGGAAAAACGCTATGGATGCTTGAAAATGTTCAAGCAGATACAGATAGTTTAAACAAAAACAGTAGGATGTTAGCCTATCCAAATGATTTAAACTTAACGGACTTTTTCTTTTCATATGGCTTGAGAATTAACACCTCTTTAGTGCAAGATTTGTATGCATCAAAAATTCCTTTAGCTACGGGTAATATTGGTAATAATACCCAATTTAAATATCTAAATTGGTTTTACCATCCCCTTGTAAGGGGCAACCCAAATCATTCAATTACAAAAAATATTCCTCCAATCAGATTACGATTTGCAAATCAGATAGACACACTTCAGAACAATCTAAAAAAAACACCCTTACTCGTAAGTTCATTGTTGACTAAAAAAACAGGAACACCAACTATTATTGAATTACAAAGCATTGCTAATGAGCCTAAAGAGAATGAATATAACTCTGGATATCAGTTGTTTGGCGTATTGATTGAAGGTGAATTTACTTCTATGTATGCAAATAGAATACAACCTTTTGGCATCGATAATTTTTTATCAAAAAGTAAATTTAATAAAATGATTGTTGTGTCTGATGGCGATATAGGCAGAAATCAAATATTAAACGGGAAGCCCTCAAATCTTGCTCAAGATAAATGGACAGGAGAAGAATTTGGAAACAAAGAATTTTTATTAAATGCAATAGACTATTTGTTGGATGACAATGGTTTAATCGAATTAAGAAACAAAACTTTACAAATTAATCTATTAGACAAACAAAAAGCATTCAAAGAAAGAACCTTTTGGCAATTGATTAATCTATTAGTTCCACTAATTTTATTGTTAGGATTTGGAATTGGATTTCATTATTGGAAAAAGAAAAAATATTCTTAAACCTCCATTAAATTATCATGAATAAACTGATAATGTAATACTTTTTGTAATTTTTGTGAGCTAATGATCTTATATTTTACATCTGTTTTTTCTTCAAAAACAGGAGACTCTGCATTTATTTTATTTCTTGCATTTGTATAAAAATCTTCTCTTGTTGGGTGATGATTAGAACATGCATTTAAAGTATGATTCCAATAATTTTCAGTAATAACCTTCTGAATTATTTTTATACAATCTTCTTGATGAATCAAGTTTACATATCCTTTTGGTTGTGGTATTTTCACATTATTTTTAAACCAGGTTCCTGGATGTCTACCGGGACCAAAAAGGCCCGCAAATCGAATAATTGTAGTTTTAAAATAACTGTTCTTTCTAAAAAGATTTTCAATCTCAGATAAAGGAGATTTAATGGTCTCTGTTTCTTCTGAAACAATCGTATTTGACATTGGATAAACAGAAGTAGAACTTATAAAAATAACTTTTTGAACAGAGGATCTTTCTATTTGTTCAATAAGATGTTTAAAAGCACCTATATCTTTTGATGTTATAGTAATAATTAAAATTTCTGAACTTAAAAAAGAATCAAAGTCCTTAGTTGCCGAAATATCAATGACATAAGGCTCTATATCTAAGGCTTTAAATTCCTTGTAGTTTGTATTTGATGTTGATGATCCTTTAACTAAATATCCTTTATCTAACATTGAAATTGCAAGCGGTTTACCAAGCCAACCACAACCTAAAATGCTAACATTTTTCATTACAACAATTTTCGTGTTTTACAAATTTACAACTAACAACAGCAAGTATGGCTCCCAAGATAGGGGCAATCATATATAGCCACAATCCTTGAATATTACCTGATACAATATTTGGAGCTAAGGAACGAGCTGGGTTCATTGATGCATTGGTAATGGGTCCGGCAAAAATAGCCTCCAATAAAATGACACTTCCAATGGCAATTCCTGCCATCATACCCACTTCTTTACTACCTGTAGAAACATTAATAACAACAACCATTAAGAAAAATGTTAGAATTAATTCTAGAACAAAGGCACGCCAAAGGTCAATAGAAGGGATTGTAGCTCCCAATAATTCACTTTTAGGAAATAACCACATTAATAATAGGCTAGCAGCAAATGCACCAGCAACCTGAAAGAAAATATACCTTGGTACTTCCTTCCAAGAAAACTTCTTTGCATAGGCAAAAGCAATAGAGACAGCAGGATTAAAATGTGCTCCTGAAATTTCACCAAATGCATAAATCATTGACATCACAATCAAACCCCATGTAATTCCAATTCCTACGTGAGTAACATCTCCACCAGTTACTTCGTTGATTGTCATCGCCCCTGTTCCGCAAAAAATCATAGCAAAAGTTCCAATAAATTCGGCAATATATTTTTTCATTTTTAAGACCTATTTTCTGTTACAGAAATATTTACACAAATATACATTTGTTTAGGTTAGCATTTCATTATGTTTTATATTGCTTATTATTATTAACTCGTTACTAACAATATATGAAGAATTGTTTTTTATTACTAAGCTGTTTTTTGATAGTTAGTTGTTCTGAAAAAGAAATCAACATAGATACCTTCAGCGAGCAAGAACGTTGGGAATTTAGAGCTAAAAATACACAAATTATAAGGGATGATTTTGGAATTCCTCACATATATGGGAAATCAGATGCAGATGCTGTATTTGGCATGCTATATGCTCAGTGTGAAGACGATTTTAATCGAGTAGAACGAAATTATATTTGGGCTATCGGTCGTTTGGCAGAGGTTGAAGGAAAAAAAGCCTTGTATAGTGATTTAAGGGCTAATTTATTTATGACCAAAGAGGAGGCTATTGCTGCTTATGAAATAAGCCCAAAATGGTTACAAGATTTATGTATAGCTTTTGCAGATGGAATTAATTTTTATCTAAAAAACCATCCTGAAGTAAAGCCAAAACTAATTACTTATTTCGAGCCTTGGATGCCGATGTTTTTTAGTGAGGGATCTATAGGTGGTGATATTGAAAGAGTATCTACAAAAAAGATAAGAGATTTTTATGAACATCAAGATTATGACAGAAAATTAGCTATTTCAGAAGGATTTATTCATCAAAAAGATAATGAGCCAAGAGGATCCAATGGTTTTGCTATTGCAGGTAAAAAAACAAAATCTGGAAATTCAATGTTGTTAATCAATCCACATACTTCTTTTTTCTTTAGAGGAGAATCTCATGTTGTCAGTGAAGAAGGTTTGAATGCATATGGTGCTACAACTTGGGGGCAATTTTTTATCTACCAAGGATTTAATGAAAAAACTGGTTGGATGCATACCTCAACAGGAACAGATATTATTGATGAATTTGCAGAAACCATTGTAAAGAATAAATCAGGAATTTATTATCAGTATGGAGATGAGTTACGAAAAGTGGATTCTCTTACCATAAGGTTACAATATAAAAACGACAATAAATTATCTTCAAAAGATTTTACTATTTACAGAACACATCACGGACCTATTACACATATGGAGGGTAAAAAGTGGATTGCCACTGCTTTAATGTGGAGTCCTATAAAAGCATTAGAACAATCATTTACAAGAACAAAACAATCAACACATGATGAATTTCATAAAATGATGGATATCAGGACTAATTCTTCCAATAATACGGTGTATGCAGATGCAGATGGAACTATAGCCTATTATCATGGAAATTTTATTCCAAAAAGAGATGTTCAGTTTGATTATACTAAACCTGTAGATGGAAGTAACCCAAAGACAGATTGGCAAGGATTACATGAATTAAAAGATCACATCATGGTAAAAAATCCTCCAAATGGTTGGATTCAAAATTGCAATTCAACTCCTTTTACGTCGGCTGGAGAATATAGTCCGAAAAAAGAAGACTATCCGTATTATATGGCAACTTTTCCAGAAAATTTTAGGGGTATTCATGCTATACCACTTTTAAAAGATGCAAATGATTTGACTCTTGATGCTTTAATCGATTTAGCTTATGACTCGTATCTACCAGGAGCAAATATATTAACTACAGGATTGCTAAAAGCGTATTTAAAAAATCCATCCACATACAGTGATATTAGAGAACCAATTGATTTATTAAAAAATTGGAACTTTAATGTTTCTAAGGAATCAGAACAAATGACTTTAATTCAGTTCTATCTGTATGCTTATGAAAAATCTGGGAGTATACCCAAAATGAAAGGAAATAAGCGCTTAAATAGATTACAACAATTTGATTATATGTCAAATAAATCTCCATATGAACAACGCATTGCTATGTTCAGAAAAGCAATTGAAAATTTAAAATCAGATTTTGGAACTTGGAAAATACCTTGGGGAGAGTTTAACCGCTATCAAAGGTTAAACGGCAATATCAAACAAAAGTTTGATGATAATAAACCAAGTATTCCAATAGGTATGGCCTCAGGAAAATGGGGTGCTTTAGCTTCATTTGGAGCAAAATTTGGAAATCAAACAAAACGTCAATATGGAACTTCTGGAAATAGTTTCGTTGCTGTTGTTGAGTTTGGAGATACTGTTAAAGCAAAATCAATTCTTGCCGGTGGACAAAATGGAAACCCTGATTCTCCGCATTTTGATGATCAAGCAATACTTTATGCAAAAGCTAAATTTAAAGATGTTGCTTTTTACAAAGAAGATGTTATAGAAAGAGCAAAGAAAATATACCAACCAGGTAAAGAAAAATAATTTGATTTTTTAAAAAATTTAATTAATCGTATTTTTACAATGAAAACATAAAAATTAATCATGAAAAGTACTAATCATAAATTATTAACCATTGTTGCTTTGATCGTCATGATGATGCTTACAAGTTGCAAAGAGACTAGCACAAAAAACAATACTACAGAAACAAATACTGATATTAAATTAAAAATTACCACTCCTCAACCAAGTCCATTAGCTAGAATTGAACAACGAGTGGGATTAACCGATATTTCAATAGAATATTCTAGACCTGGAGTCAAAGGAAGAGCTATTTTTGGTGACCTTGTACCCTATGGGAAAATTTGGAGAACTGGAGCAAATGCAAATACGAAAGTTACCATTAGTACTGATGTAACTATAGATGGTCAAAAGTTAAAAGCAGGATCTTATGGAATCTATACCATTCCTAATAAAAACAAATGGGAAGTATTATTTTACTCTGAAGCAGATAAAAGAGGGGTTCCAAAAGATTGGGATGATAGCAAGATAGCTTTACAAACTTCTGTAGATGCAGTTACAATGCCAATGAATATTGAAACATTTACAATCATGTTCAATGAGCTAACAAATTCAAGTGCTGTTATGGGATTTCTATGGGAGCAAACATTCATTGGAATAAAATTTGAAGTTCCAACGGATCAAATTGTAATGGCTACAATTGATGCAGTTATGTCGTCAAATCCAACAGCGAATGACTTTTATAATGCTGCAATTTATTATAATCACGAGAATAAGGATATTCAACAAGCTAATGAATGGATGGAAAAAGCGATGTCATTAACAGAAAAGCCCGCTTTTTGGCAATTAAGACAACAGTCTTTAATTTATGCTAAAATGGGTAACAAAAATAAAGCTATTGAAGTCGCTAAAAAGTCTCTAGCATTATCCGAAAAAGCAGAAAATGATGCTTATATCAAAATGAATACCAAATCTTTGAAAGAATGGGAAGCTCAATTGTAAAATAATATTATTTTTCAATAGCTATTCTTGTGTCTTAAATCTACTCGCATCGTAAGCATTGTGGTTTTCATACCTGCCTTTTCATATGCTTTCATGGCTGGATTATTTGAGGGATATACTTCTAGTCTAATCTCATAAACTCCCCTATTCATAGACCAATCGTATAAATAATTTATGATCTCTTTGTTAATTCCAATCCCTCTGAATTCTTCTTTCGTAAACATAAACCCTAAATAAGAATATTGACTGAACTGAAAGCAATCTCTAGCTTTTATAATTTTTGCATATCCACAACCAGCAACTACTCCATCTACCTCAGCCACAGATAGTTCAACAGAGGGTTCATTAATAAGATAGGGAATATCGTAGTAGTAAGTATCTTCTCGCTTTAAGGTTTCATCCATAGGTCTTTCAGCATCAATAACACCTTTCTCAAATTCAAGAAGCACAGACAAATCTTCTAATGTTGCTGGTCTAATAGTAATCATTTTGTAAATAATAAATTGCTTGCTAATTTAAATTAATATTTATTCTTATTTAATCTTGATTTTCCAATAATTTCTAAGAAAATGGGAAAGATCATAATTTTCTTTCTATACTTAAGACACCAATTATAATGAATAAAAGCATTAAAAGAATAACATGATATAGTGTTAATTTTAAATAAAGAACATCATACACAACTTTGCAGAAGGCAAATGATACGAAAATTAAGATTAACTTAACTAGCAATTTGTTAGATTTGAATGAATACATTAATGCTAGGTAAATTACTAAGATACAACCCACAAAATTTAACCATAAATAACTAATTACGGGATCTAATCCTTGGTTCTCTAATTGATATATTCCAAAATAATAAATCAAAAAAACAAGCCCCTGGGTTATTATTGCAGCAATAAAAACACTGTTTCCTTGAACCTTTTTAAAGAAAAAAGCAAGAAGGAAAATACCCAAAACATTCCCGTAAAATACAGAACCAATAATATTCACTAATTGAATTAAATTATCAAATAGATTAGCAATGCAAGCAATAAGTATTGCTAGAACTCCCCATGCAAAAGTTAGCCATTTTGAGGCTTTAACATAATGAGCTTCATTTCTTAGTTTTACAAAATTTCTTTTGTATACATCAATCGTTGTTGTGGAAGCTAGTGCATTTAATTCAGAGGCGGTTGATGACATGGCTGCAGCAAGAATAACTGCAAGAAGTAATCCAATAATTCCTCTAGGAAGATTGTTTACGATAAAATGAATAAATACATAATCTTTATCATTAGCCTCTAATTTTTTGTTAGTATCAGTTGAAACTTTTTCAATAATTTCTTTTGCTTTTAATTTTAAAGCTCTATCCTTTTTATTGAATTCAAGAATCATTTTTTTTTCATGTTCCTGTACACCATCCAACAACAAGGTTTTTTTCTGATTTTCTAAATAATTATGTTCTTTTTCTAAGGCTCTGTATTCATCTTGGTATATTGAATTTACGACAGCTTCATTTGCTTTTGGATTAAAATTTAAGGGTGATGCATTGAATTGATAAAATACAAATACCATTACTCCTGTTAACAGAATAAAAAACTGCATCGGTACTTTAAGCAATCCATTGAACAACAATCCTAACTGACTCTCTCTTAACGATTTTCCCGATAAATATCTTTGCACCTGACTTTGATCTGTTCCAAAATAAGAAAGCATCAAAAAAGTACCCCCTAAAAACCCAGACCATATGGTGTATTTGTTGTTTAAATCAAAAGAAAAATTTAGTACTTTCATTTTATCACTAGCTCCAGCAATATCAAGTGCTTTCTTAAATGTAATACCGTCTGGCATATAATACATAATTAAATAAAATGCAGTTATCATTCCTAAAAAAATAATCACCATCTGTTGTTTTTGGGTAACATTAACTGCTTTGGTACCACCAGAAACAGTATATAAAATTACCAATAAACCAATTACAATATTCAGTGCGATTAAATCCCAACCAAGTACATATGATAAAATAATTGCTGGAGCATATATGGTAATTCCAGCGGCCAGTCCACGTTGAATTAAAAAAAGGACTGCAGTAAGTGATCTTGTTTTTACGTCAAAACGAGTTTCTAAATATTCATAAGCTGTATATACATTAAGTTTATAATAAATTGGAATAAAAATTAAGCAAATAATAATCATGGCTATGGGCAATCCAAAATAAAATTGTACAAATCCCATTCCGTCATTAAACGCTTGCCCTGGAGTTGATAAAAAAGTAATTGCACTAGCTTGTGTTGCCATTACAGACAAACCAATAGTCCACCATTTTGTATCATTTCCACCTTTGATATAATCTTTGACACCACGATCTATTTTAAGAGTTTTATACACTCCATAAAAGACAATAAAAAGTAAAGTAGCTACTAAAACTAACCAGTCTAATTTGTGTAAATCTGGAGTTCCCATAGACTAATCAATAAAGGTTTGAGTAATGAAGTAAAAAAGGATAATATAGAGAAAATTAGCAATTAGTACAATCGTATAAATTTTTTTCCATCTTTGTTTACCATCCATTCTAGTCGACTTTTTATTTTGTAACTTTTTCAACATTCTCTTTACCTATAGATAAAATATTTGCAAATAATTTATAGGCCCCAATAACACCAGCAGGCAATTCTCTGAAGAAACTTAATCCTGTATATATATAATTCCCTTTTCCATAAGGAGCGATTAATAAGCTCCCTTTCTTAAGGGTTTCGCCTTTATCGTTCATTGATAAAATAGGGGTATACTCAGAACTCCAAGTATTAGGAAAATACAACCCTCTTTCTTGCACCCAGCCTTCAAAATCTTTTTGGGTAATTTTATTTGGAAAATTTATAACGGTGTGATCTTTTTCTAAAATTTTAACTGTTGCATTTTCGTCAGTAACTCTATCTCTAGATAAATTTAATGGGTAGGGCGCCCCAACATCTACTCCTCCCCTGCTTGTATTATATTGAACCAACAAATTACCGCCATTATTAACATATTCTAATAAATATTTTTGTTTAAACTTTAACTCTGGTATCGTATTATATGCCCTAATACCCAACACAATTGCGTCAAATTGTCGCAAGTTCTCTGTGTTTATATTTTTTGGATTGATTGTCTCTACTCTATAACCTATTTGCTCTAAACTTTGAGGGATAAGATCTCCAGCTCCTTTAATATATCCAACATTATTTCCTGCTTTTTTAATATTTAAGCGAACAATTTTTGCTTCTGAATCTAATAGAATAGATAGTTTTGGGATATGATTGTAATTGACTTCTACCAATTCTTTTTGATATTGTTTATCATCAACTAAAACCATTGCTCTTAAGATTCCTTGAGAATCTAATTCTGTTGGTTTTATTATGAAATCATACATCTGTATATCTCCTGATTGTTCGATGGAAACCATTTCAAATTTGGGATAAATTTCCCAACCCTTTGGAGCATCTAAATATAATTTCCCTTTTAAATTATTTATTCCAGCTCTAACACCAACAGAGATTTTACGAGATTTATCATCTGAAAACAAGAGTACTTTTTCATTTATCTTTGTGGTAACTATTGGTAATATTTCGAAGGGCTCATACAATTCTCCTTTATCTTTTCGTGAATATCGAAATACGATATTTTTCTTGATACTAATTTTAAACTGATTGATTATTAAATCAAAATAAACATTTACATTTCTTGGGGTTGTAGGTACCCCTATGAGTAATTGATTATCGACATGATACATTCCTAAAGAACTTTTTGACTGAAGCCAATATGGATCTGTGTACTTTAGATTATCAAGACTAATGGATTGTTTGAATAGGTATTTGGTATTATTTTGTAATAATTGATCTTTGACAAAAGTTACTATTTTATCTGTTTTAAAAGTTATTGATTCTAAAAAAACAGAGAACTCGGAATTTCTATTTATAACTTCCATATCAAGCTCAATTGTGGAGTTTGGAACACCACTTGAAGCAGAAGAAGAAGCTTCTAAATATAACCCCGCACAAGCCTCAATAATTTCAGTAATTTGTTTTTGTTTAATATCCCTCCAGTATGAATCTTCAAGTACTTGAATTTTTTGATGAGCTAGTAATAAATCTTTCAAATGTTTTGCTGGATTTACGAAATCAAAATTCTTTTCTATATCATATAAAATTTTTCCTATTTCACCACCATGTTTTAATCGATTCCAAGTAGTATTAATCCCAGCAAAAATATCATTGATATCTTTTGGTTTATCGCCCTTTAAAAATTCGAGATATTCTTTTTGACTTCCTCTAGTTGTTAACCTTCCAAATCCTTGACTTAAATGTTGACTACTCGCCAATGCAGCAACTTCATTGTTAGACATCCCTTTCAAAGGATAATATACCCCAATATCAAATGAGGTTAATTTCCCTTCTGTGGCATTTTTAAATTCATCTTCATTCTTGTAAAACCATGAGGAAGTATTAAAAAACAATCGTTTTGGTTGCCATGTATCTGTAAATTGTAATTGATCTGTAAATTTTGTTTTATCACCCACCAAATCAAAAGCTTCTATACTCAGCATTGCAGATGATGTATGGTGACCATGAGTTGTTCCTGGGGTTCTGTGATCAAATCTATTAATAATTATATCAGGTTTAAAAGTCCTTATAGTCCAAACAACATCATTTAATACTTTTTCTTTTTCCCATATTTTTAAAGTTTCATCTGGATGTTTGGAATACCCAAAATCATTAGCTCTTGAAAAAAATTGTTCTCCTCCATCGATTTTTCTTGCTGCTAATAATTCTTGTGTTCTAATGACTCCCAACACCTCTCTAATCTCTGTACCAATTAAATTCTGGCCGCCATCACCCCGGGTCAATGATAAGTAACCTGTTCTTGCCTTCATATGATTTGATAAATATGAAATTAATCGTGTATTTTCGTCATCTGGATGAGCAGCGACGTATAGAACTGTTCCTAAAAAATTTAATTTCTGAATTTTTTCATAAATTTGATAGGAAGAAAGTTTTTTAGGTTTTTGCGAGAAAATTACTTGAGAAATCAGTAAAAAAGAAATAATAAATAGTATTTTTTTCTTCATATTTTTGAATTTGACCGATAACAAAAATAGTATTTTAAATTCTCTTTTATAATTGTCTTAGCATATTTATTGCTATCAAATAAATAGTCACTATTTTATTTATATTTCCTTCAATAAAAGCTATCAACAATACATACAAAATGTTGATAACAAAATTTTCAAAATCACTAAATTCCAATATCTTTGTAAATAATACATCTTCAATACAAAAAAATGAAATTTATCGTATCAAGTTCGCAATTACTAAAACAGCTACAGGTTCTAGGCGGGGTTATAAACAGCAACAATACTTTACCTATTTTAGACAATTTTTTATTTGAAATTTCTGAAAATTCATTAAAGGTTTCTGCATCAGATTTGGAAACAACAATGAGTACTTTAGTAGATGTAGAATCTGATTCAAGTGCTTCTATTGCTATATCTGCAAGATTACTACTAGACACTTTAAAAACCTTTCCTGATCAACCATTGACCTTCAAAACTGAAGGAGACAATACCATTGAAATCAGTTCTGATCAAGGAAAATATGACATGGCCTACTTTAAAGGTGAGGAGTTTCCTAAAGCCGTAACGCTACCCTCGCCTAGTAAAACAGTCATCCCATCTAATATTTTGGCCACTGCTATATCTAAAACAATTTTTGCTGCAGGAAATGATGACTTACGACCAGTTATGAGTGGAGTTTTCTTTCAATTTAGTTCAGAAAATTTAACCTTTGTTTCTACAGATGCTCATAAATTGGTTAAATATACACGAACTGATGTAAGTGCCGATAAGACAGCCGAATTTATTATGCCCAAAAAACCTTTACAGCTATTAAAAACTGTATTGAGTGGTGAAGAAGATGTTACTATTGAATATAATGATGCAAATGCTAAATTTTCATTCGAAAACTTTGTCCTCATATGTCGTTTAATTGATGGTAAATATCCTAATTACGAAGCGGTAATTCCAAAAGAAAACCCTAACAAATTAACAATTGATAGAGCTTCCTTTCAAAACTCTGTTCGTCGTGTATCCATTTTCTCAAGTAAAACTACACACCAAATTCGTTTAAAAATGGCTGGAACTGAATTAAATATTTCGGCTGAAGACATAGATTTCTCCAATAAAGCTGACGAACGTTTGAGTTGTGATTATCAAGGTGATGATATGCAAATTGGTTTTAACTCTCGTTTTTTAAATGAAATGTTAAGTAACCTAAGTTCTAACGATGTCTTAATTGAAATGTCTTTACCAAATAGAGCTGGAATTTTAACTCCTATTGATGGAACTGAAGAAGGTGAGAAAATTACCATGCTAGTGATGCCGGTCATGCTTAATAACTAGAGACATCTTATCAACTCATAAAAATCACAATCAGATCCTTAACAAATAGTAGTTCAAACTTGTGATTTTTTTTTTACATTTAACGTCAAACTTATATTATTTGAATCCCATCACTCATTTTTACTTGTCAAAAATTAATTCAAATGAGTTGATTGGTGACTTTATTGTAGATTATATCAAGAAAAATCAATTTGAAATTTATTTTGAAAATGGGGGTGATTCTTTACGCCCTTTTTATCTCTATAAAATTAAAAAATTACACCAATTAAACTTTATATCATGAAGAAATTATTTTTTTTATTTCTGCTATGTCTTCTTGCAATATCTTGTAAAAAAGAAATAGACACATCAGAAAAAATTACGGGTTTAGTTACAGATAAAGCTATGGTAGTATCTGCTCGTGTAGAAGCCTCAAAAATTGGATCAGAGATCTTACAAAAAGGGGGGAATGCTTTTGATGCTATGATGGCTACAGAATTAGCATTAGCTGTTAGTTATCCTGTTGCTGGAAATATAGGAGGAGGAGGTTTTATGGTGTATAGAAAAAGTAATGGTGAAATTGGGGCTTTAGACTATAGAGAAAAAGCTCCTTTAGCTGCTTCTAGAGATATGTATTTAGATAAAGACGGAAATATTATCAAAGGTAAAAGTACGATTGGTGCAACTGCGGTTGGAATTCCCGGAACCGTTGCTGGTGTTTTTAAATCACAAAAAAGATTTGGAAAATTATCGGTGAAAGAAATTATGAAACCGATAATTGAATTAGCAGAAAGAGGTGTTGTTGTCACAAAAAAACAAGAAAATCGAATAAAAAGACATAAAAATTCTTTTAGGAAAGTTAATAAGGATTCTATTCTTTTTCTTAACAATTGGAAAGAAGGTGACACCATTAAGTATATAGCTTTAGCCAATACATTACAACGTATATTAGACAATGGAAGAGATGAGTTCTATAAAGGAGAAACCGCAAAAAAATTGGCAAGATTTGTACAAAATAATGGTGGAATTATTACTGAAGAAGATTTGGCTAAATATGAAGCTAAATGGAGAATACCTATTACATTCATGTATGATGATTTAAAAATCATATCAATGTCGCCTCCCTCTAGTGGTGGGATTTGTTTGGCACAAATTATGAATGGAATCGAGCCCTATGACATTCATTCCTATGGTCATAATTCTCTAAAAACAATGCAGGTTATAACTGAAGCAGAAAGAAGAGCCTATGCAGACAGAAGTTATTTTTTAGGAGATCCAGATTTTGTAAGCATTCCTAAAGATAGTCTAATAAGTAAGTCATATTCAAAAAACAGAATGCGTTCTTTTTCTTTTGAGAAACCAACTGCTTCCAAAGATATTTCACATGGTTCTATAGAAATTGTCGAAAGTATGGAAACCACACACTATTCTATTGTAGATCAATATGGAAATGCCGTATCAGTTACAACAACTTTAAATGGAGGTTATGGATCAAAACTCTATAGTTCTGAACTAGGTTTTTTTCTAAACAATGAAATGGATGATTTTAGTAGTAAACCAGGAGAACCAAATATGTTTGGTTTAATAGGTGCTAAAGCCAACGAAATAGAACCAGAAAAAAGAATGTTAAGTTCTATGACACCCACCATCATCGAAAAAGAAGGAAAACTATGGATGGTTGTTGGAACGCCTGGAGGTTCTACAATTATTACCTCTGTTTTACAAACCATTTTAAACGTATATGAATTTAAAATGGGTATGCAAGAAGCAGTCAATCAACCCAGATTTCACCACCAATGGTTGCCAGATATGATTATGATAGAACCGAATCAATTTGATAAAGATGTAATAGAAGAATTAAAAAATATAGGTTATACAATTGATGAGCGTTTCTCTCGTATTATTGGTAAAGTGGATGCTATTTTAGTATTAAATAATGGTAAATTAGAGGGAGGTGCAGATCCCAGAGGAGATGACACTGCTGTAGGTTTTTAAAATTATTATACAAACTATCAAAACAAAAAACAATTGACAACTAAAAAAATGATTCAGCCATTTCATCTAGCAATTCCAGTTAAAAATTTAGAAATCTGTCAAACTTTTTATAGAGATATTCTTCAATGCAAAGAAGGTAGAAGTGATACCCATTGGGTAGATTTTGATTTCTTTGGACATCAATTGGTAATTCATCAGAAAGATGATTTTATACCACAACAAATTTCAAATCCAGTCGATGGTCATAATGTACCTGTTCCTCATTTTGGTGTGGTACTGAGTATGGAAGAATGGATTTTACTAAGCCAACGATTAAAAAAAAATAGCATCAAATTTATTATTGAGCCTACCATACGCTTTAAGGGAAAACCTGGAGAGCAAGCAACCTTATTTTTTAAAGATCCTGAAGGAAATGCCCTGGAATTTAAAGCCTTTAAGAATATTGAACAATTGTTTGCAACATAAATGCGAATTATAGAAAATCATATCGCCAGGGAACAAAAATTTCCCATTCGAATTCAAGAATATGCTGTTGGTATTTTTAAAACTTGCCCTACGAAATCTGCTGTAAAAAAAGCAATTAAAAATAATTTAATTTTAGTAGACGAACTTACAGTAAGTACTGCAAAAATAATTATTGGGGGAGAGATAATAAGTTTACTAAAACCTGAAGATGATACATTAAAAAAAGAATTAAATTTAAAACTAAAGATTGTTTATGAAGATGAATATTTAGCTGTCATAGAAAAGCCTCCAGGAATTTTGGTTAGTGGTAATAAATTTAAAACTATAGACAATGCGCTACAACAAAATTTACAAGAGAGTACTCAGCTAGATGCTGTTCGGCCAAGACCTGTTCATCGATTAGATTATTTAACCACTGGCCTTTTATTAATTGGTAAAACTAGTTCATCTATCATTGCATTAAATAAATTATTTGAAAACAAAAAAATTAATAAAACCTACCATGCTATAACCATTGGGAGAATGAAAACCGAAGGATGTATTGATTTTGATATAGATGGTAAAAAAGCCGTCTCGAATTACAGAGTTGTTTTTTCAGTAAAATCAAAAAAATTTGCCTTTTTAAATTTAGTTGAACTTATCCCTAAAACGGGAAGAAGACATCAATTAAGAAAACATCTTTTATATATTGGAAATCCAATTTTAGGTGATCAAGTATATAGCATTGACTCCATGGTTTTAAAAGGAAAAGGAATGTATTTACATGCTTCTCAATTAGATTTCACTCATCCCTTTACACAAAAAACACTAACACTAGAGTCTTATTTACCAGCCAAATTTCTTAAAATTAAACAAAAGATTACCTAAAAAAATTATTATACGATTACAAATTGATAAATTATTGGCTTAGAATCATCAATATATGTTAAAGTTGGTGTATTTTTATAAACACTAAAATATATCTGATATTAGCCGATACAATTAAAACTTTATTTTCGGTAAAAATTAACTAAATTTTAATCTAATATACCAACGTATAATAAAGAGCGTATTGAAACACGATGAAAAAAATTATAAAACTTTTCGGAGTAATCACTGGAATTTTAATACTAATTATTAGTCTTTTATACATCACTAATCATGAATCTTTACCAGAGGGAATTCAAGGAAAAGAGGCTGATAAGCTAGCCCATAAAATGATGAATGCCCTCAACAAAAGAGCTTTTGATAGTACTGAAATAGTAGAATGGTCCTTAAGAGGAAAACGCCACTACAAATGGAAAAAACAAGAAGGTCTTGTAGAAATATCATGGGACAATATCAAAGTAGTTTTAAATCTAAATGACCATTCAAAAAGCAAAGGAGAAAGTCCAGAGATTATAAAAAATGCCTTAAATTATTTCAATAATGACAGCTTTTGGCTTGTTGCGCCCTACAAGGTTTTTGATGAGGGTACAGAAAGAAGAATCGTTAACTATAAAGATAAGGATGCGCTATTAATTACCTACACCTCAGGTGGAACAACCCCTGGAGATTCCTATCTATGGATATTAGACTCTACCTATATTCCTACTTCCTTTAAAATGTGGACACGAATTATACCCATTGGAGGAGTATCTGCTACGTGGAATCATCTAATAAGCGCTAAATCTGGAATAAAATTACCGACTAAACATAACATTTCTCTCTTCGGAATGAATATAGAAATAAATATGGGAGAGGTAAAAGCCTACAATCCTAATGCTGATAAACTGGCTCGTAAGATTTTAAAAGCTGTTAAACACGAAGCTTATAAAAAAACACGATACATTGATTGGAGTTTTAGAGACAAGCGTTTTTATAAATGGGATAAGGAGCAACATATTGTTGAGGTCCGTTGGAATGATGCAAGAGTAATTTTACAACCCAATGATCTATCAAAAAGTATTGTTTATTTGAAAGGTAAAAAAATTACTTATAATGATAATATTGTAAAAAGAGCCTTAGACCTATTTAATAATGATAGTTTTTGGCTTGTAGCTCCTCATAAATTATTTGAATACGGAATACACAGAAGTATTGAAATAGTAGATAAAAAAGAAAATCTTCATGTAACTTATAGCGTTGGAGGGACAACTCCGGGAGATTCTTATCTTTGGAAAGTAGATAAAGACTATATGCCAATCAGTTATAAAATGTTTGTGCCTAGTATGAAAATTAATGGAGTCTCTGTCACCTGGGAAGATTGGATAGAAACAGAATCAGGAACTCTATTGCCAAAAAAACACAGATATACTAGCGGTAGAGAGTTAAACATGGGAAATGTAAAAGGATATAATTAGATGAATTCAAAAATAATTTCGGTCGGTATATTACGTGCTATTTCCATCCTAGTGGGAATCACATTTTTAGGATACTTTCTTTTTATGATTAAATCAGTTCTTATCTACATTATTATGGCTGCTATTATTGCATTGATTGCAAGACCTATTATCTTATTTTTAAGAAAAAAACTAAAATTCCCTAATACACTCGCAGTTGTTAGTACTATGTTTTTTTTTATTATTTTATTGATGGGTATTACAGGAATGTTTATCCCATTGGTTATTGAACAAGGAGAGAGCCTTTCTCTATTAAAAACAAAAGGTCTGGAAGAAAATATAGGAAAGCTTCTCAGACAAACCAACAATTACTTTGCATCAAAAAATAGTGATCTTTTAAGTGAACTACACAGTACCGATTTTTTTGCAAGTTTAAAATCAATTCCCAATCTGTTGAATTCTATTATAGGAATCCTAGGGTCTTTTAGTGTGGGCTTATTCTCGGTTTTATTTATCTCTTTCTTTTTTATGAAAGATAGTAGACTGTTTAAGAGTTCTCTATTAACAATAAGTCCCAAAGGGACAGAAAATAAAATTTCACGTTCTCTAGAGAAAATAAATGATTTATTATCAAGATATTTTATTGGTTTAGTTATTCAAATTACCATTCTATTTATTTTATACACGATAGTTCTCTTAATCTTTGGTATTTCAAATGCAGTTGTTATTGCATTCTTGTGTGCCTTGCTTAATATTATTCCTTATGTTGGACCTTTGATAAGCGCATTTTTAATGATTTTTCTAACAATGACCAGTGGTTTAGGACAAAATCTAGATTTTCAATCAGAAATTTTACCCAAAACTATTTATGTGATGATTGGATTTATTATTGCCCAGTTAGTCGATAATTTTGCTAGTCAGCCTATTATATTTTCAAAAACAACAAAGTCTCACCCATTAGAAATTTTCTTAGTTATTATTATCAGTGGTTTCTTGATGGGACCAATGGGAATGATTATTGCTGTTCCTAGCTATACCGTTATTAAAGTAATTTTAAAACAAGTAATTTCTGATAATAAGATTGTTAAATCATTAACAAAAGATCTTTAAAAATTGAACGAACAAATTTTATATAAGAGGGTTCAAAATTATATAAATGATCATTTAACATCTGATCTTCATTCACTAATTTTAAAGGGAACGCCTTTTGATGAAATTAGTTCTCAAGAAATAGTTAATCAAATTATATGTAAACAGAAATCAGAAAAAAAACTACCCAGTTGGTTTCAAAATAATTCTATTTACTATCCATCAAAAATAAACATAGAGCAATCCTCTTCTGAAAAAACAGCTAAGTACAAATCACAACTTATTTCAGGAAAAAAAATAATGGATCTTACTGGCGGTTTTGGGGTTGACTCTTATTATTTTTCAAAAATATTTAAAACTGTCATTTATTGTGAGATAAATGATAAGCTTTCTAAAATTTCAGAACATAACTTCAAGCAACTTGATGCCAATAATATTCAAGTCATTTCAGAGAATGGTATTAAATATCTTCACAAAAAGAATGAAAACTTTGATGTTATATACCTAGATCCATCCAGAAGAAATAACGATAAAAAAAAAGTTTTTTTATTAAAAGATTGCTCTCCTAATATTATAGAAAACATCGATTTACTATTTTGTAAAACTACTACTATTCTTCTAAAAACTTCTCCAATATTAGATATTTCAAGCACCATCAAGGAATTAAAATTTGTCAAGGAAATACATGTCGTAGCTGTCAACAACGATGTAAAAGAACTCCTATATTTATTAGAAAAAGAGTATACAGGGACTATTAAAATAAAAACTATCAACTTTACAAAAAAATATACGCAAAAGTTTAATTTCATCTATAATAAGCAAAATAAATCAACCTATGAAGAACCACTAAAGTATTTGTATGAACCCAATTCTGCCATACTTAAATCGGGAGGTTTTCATGAAATAAGCAGTCAATTAAATCTCTTTAAACTACACCAACATTCTCATCTTTATACATCAGTAAAGCAGCAAGATTTTCCTGGTAGAAAATTTAAAATAACCAAAATAAACCCCTATGATAAAAAGAAAATAATCTCTAGTTTATCAACTAAAAAAGCGAATATTACGACTAGAAACTTTCGTAAAACCGTTTCTCAAATAAGAAAAGAACTGAAGATTAAAGATGGTGGAGACCTTTTTTTATTTTTCACAACCAATATCCACAACAAACCAATATGTATTCATTGTGAAAAATTATAATTTACACCTTATTATTTTTAAAAAATTAAAACGTTAGTAGTCTTTATTTTAAGTGGCTTCGAATTATTATAGTATATTTTTTACTAAGTTTGTTTTAATAACTTTCATACAAGTTATCCTATGCAATCAAACACTTACGAAGGTCTACATATTGTCAATACATCGAAATCAATTATTAATGACGAACTCGTTGTTGAAGCCCCTTTACAAATCAATATCAACCAGGAAGCATATACCGTTGTCATGAGAACTCCTGGAAGTGATCAAGAGTTAGTTTTGGGGTTATTATATGCAGAAGACATTTATAAAAAAGACACTCCCGTATCCCTTGAAATTATTGAAGAAAAATATGACATTCCAAGTATTATCAATCTTACTATTGAAAAAGAATACCTAGGTGATGGATACTTGAATAAAAGAACTCTTTTATCGGTTTCATCCTGTGGTATTTGTGGAAAACAAAAGTTAGAAGATCTAACTACTAGCGGAGATACAATTGATAGGAATGTTTCTTTTTCTTCTGAAAATTTACTGAGTATGTTTGCTCCTCTTCAAGAACAGCAAACAATATTTAAGAAAACAGGAGGTTCTCATGCTGCAGGAATCTTTGATAATCATTATGAATTGATGACCATCAAAGAAGATATTGGAAGACACAATGCAGTTGATAAATGTGTAGGTGATTTGCTTCTAAAAAAAAGCCTACATAAAGGAACATATCTATTGGTAAGCGGCCGCGTCTCGTATGAAATTATTTCAAAAGCTTTTTTAGCTAAAATTCCAGTAGTTGTTGCGGTATCAGCCTGCTCTTCGATGGCTGTAGATTATGCAAAGGAGTTCGGGATTTGTTTGATTGGTTTTTCTAGAGAATCAAAAATGACTGTCTATTCTAATCCCTCCTTTTTAAATTCAAAAACACTGAGATGAAAAAGAAAAAAAGACACTCAGAACCGCCCCAGAAACTGACAGGTATTGAATTAAAAAAAATTCCTAAATCTGCCGTTGGTTTACCAGCAATAAAATCAGCAATATCTCATATAAAAGAAGAAGTTGGCTTAATGAAGGGTATTGGTTTATTGGCAAAATTAAATCAAACGGATGGTTTTGATTGTCCAGGTTGTGCTTGGCCAGATCCTGACGAAAAGAGAGCATTTCTGGCTGAATATTGTGAAAATGGAGCAAAAGCAGTCGCTGAAGAAGCAACAAAAAATAAAGTTTCTCCACTATTTTTTGCAACCTATTCTATCTCAAAAATTTCAAAGTTGTCAGATTATGAAATTGGTAAAAAGGGGCGTATTACACACCCTGTTGTGGTATATCCAGGAAAGGATTATTATGAGGAGATATCCTGGAAAGATGCTTTTGATTTGATTAGTAATAAATTAAATGCATTAGCAAGTCCTAATGAAGCTATTTTTTACACCTCAGGAAGAACAAGTAATGAAGCTGCATTCTTATATCAATTGTTTGTAAGACAATTTGGAACAAACAATTTACCAGATTGCTCAAATATGTGTCACGAATCTAGTGGATCTGCTCTTAGCGAAACATTAGGGATTGGAAAAGGCTCTGTTACTTTGGATGATTTTAATCATGCAGAATTGGTCATTGTTATGGGGCAAAACCCTGGAACAAACCATCCTAGAATGCTGACTGCATTAGGGGAAACAAAAAAGAGAGGAGGGAAAATTATCACAATTAATCCTTTACCTGAAGTTGGATTGATGAGATATAATGACCCCCAAAACCCTATCAAGTGGATTGGAAAAGGACAGCAATTAACAGATCTTTTTTTACAGGTAAAAATTAATGGTGATGTAGCGCTGTTAAAAATTATATTAAAATTACTACTGGAGAAAGAACAAAAGAATCCTCATTCAATTTTTGATCATCATTTCATCAAAGAATATACAGTTGGATACACGCACTTTATAGAAGATTTAGCAAACTATTCAATTGAAGAACTGCTTCCTCAAACAGGGATAGAATTAAAAATAATCAAAGAAGCTACTGATTTAATTGCTCAAAAGAAAAAAATAATCATTTGTTGGGCCATGGGATTAACACAACATAAAAACGCTGTAGACAATATTCGTGAGCTTGTTAATTTACTATTATTAAAAGGAAGTATTGGTAAAAAAGGAGCAGGAACCTGCCCTGTTCGTGGACATTCTAATGTGCAAGGTGATAGAACCATGGGAATTTGGGAAAAACCAAAAGAATCATTTTTAAATAGTTTAGAAAAAGAATTCAGCTTTAAAGCTCCAAGAAAACATGGATATGATGTTGTTGATGCCATAGAGGCAATGCATCAAAAAAAAGCGAGAATATTTATTGGTATGGGAGGAAATTTTATATCTGCTACGCCAGATACAACATATACTGCTGAAGCCCTTCAAAATTGTGATTTAACTGTTCAAATCTCTACCAAATTGAATAGGAGTCATGTAATTCATGGAAAAACAGGACTTATTTTGCCCTGTTTAGGAAGGTCTGAAAAAGATCTTCAAGAAAGTGGAGAACAATTTGTAAGTGTTGAAAACTCCATGGGCGTTGTACATTCATCCTCAGGGCATTTACAACCTTTATCTGAATACTTATTGAGTGAACCAGCTATTGTTGCTGGTATTGCAAAAGCAACCTTAAAAAATTCAACCACAAATTGGTCTGAATTAATCAAAGACTATGATTTAATCAGAGATAAGATAGAATCAACAATCCCAGGATTTGAAAATTATAATAATCGTATCAGAAAAAAAGGCGGTTTTTATTTGCCAAATTCTGCAAGAAACAAAGACTTCTCCCCTACTTTAACTGGAAAAGCAAAATTTACATTGAATGCTGTATCAGATATCATCTTAAAAAAAGATCAATTTATCATGATGACCATAAGAACCCATGATCAATATAATACGACTATTTATGGTTTGGATGATAGATATCGTGGTGTTATCAATGAACGCAGGGTTATTTTTATGAACCCTATAGATATGAAATCTCAAGGTTTAGAAAAACTAGATTTGGTTGATTTGATAAGTTATTTTGAGGGAAAAGAGCGAATGGCTAAAGGGTTTTTGGTGCTTCCTTATAGTATTCCCAAACGATGTACTGCTACCTATTTTCCTGAAGCAAATGTATTGGTTCCTATTCAAAGTAAAGCAAGAATTAGTAATACTCCCACCTCAAAAACCATTATTATTTCTATTCATAAAAGACATTAAAATAACTAAACTCAGTATGTATTTAAAAATGCTTAGTCTTTTATAAAGATTGATATTGGCCATATCATTGTTTTAAACTTTTTCTTAGTTGTAAAATAACCGGAAACTCCAAATCGGATAGACTTGATTTTTTTCGGGTTTAAGAATGTTTTAAAAATAACATCTATGAAAGAAAATATTTGAGCAAAGTTTTTATGATGATGATCCTGATCTATCGAATGATGTATTTTATGAACATTGGGAGTGACAAAGATTTTATCTATGAAACTTTTAGGAAACTTGATGTCTATATGGCCTAGGTACAAAAAAAATAAAACAAAAAAGTCAATGATGAAATATATTGACTCAGAATAGCTTACACCTAATATTAAAAATACTATCAAGCGAATACATAAATATTGAATTGGAGGCTCTAAAAAATGTGACCTATGACTGGTGGTTATATCAAGACTTTCTGCACTGTGATGAAACCGATGAATGTTCCATAAGAAAATATATGAATGTTGTGCTCTATGATACCAATAGTAAATGATATCTGTAAGTAATAAAAATAATATAACATAGATTATGTTATTATCTATTTCGGAATATCTGAAAATAGTCTGGGGAATAAGTGGAGATATTTTTAAAACAATAAAATTTCCAAGACCCAAAAATACGGTTAATCCAATAAAATTTATGGCTCTTTCTTTCCAATCAAATCTTTTGTTTAATAGAAACTCGATTAAGCTAAATACTATAAATATTGAAATAATTTTCCCATATAAAAGAAGAAGTTTAATCATTTTTGTTAACTAAATTAAAATTATATAAATATAAATCAAAAATTTACTAAAATAAACCTAAGCATAAACTATAAATTATTATTTTGAGTACTTGTGTAAATATTTCCTTGTCACATTTTTTTATTAAATTTGAAATATAATCATAAGATGAATAAATGAAAAAATTAAAAGTAATTATTTTTACGTTGGCAAGTTTTCCCATCTTTGGACAATCTTATTTAGGTACAAATCAAAAACCAGCACCGGATGAGTCATCAAAGACTGTAGCATATAATTGGAAGACCCTAACTCAAGATAATTTCTCTGTAGGATACCCTACAAATTGGGAGCTAAATACCTCTGGAGAAGACGGAACCTCTCTTATCCTTTTAAGTCCAATAACCTCTAAAGGAGAAACGTTTAGAGCCAATATCAATCTAGTAATTCAAGATCTAGAAAATTATGATCTTGAAAAGAATGATATTAACTCTCAAACGATTACTCTTAAAAAAGTTACTGAAAGTACTTTAACTAAAATAAAAAATTATATTAAACCTCGTGGTGGAAAAATTATCTCAAGTGATCTTGTTAACGTTGGTGGTATATCACTCCAAAAGGTTATATATAATTTTGTAGGAAAAGATGGCCTAAAATTAAAAAGTGAAGAATATATTTTGTTACAAAATAACAAAACAAATTATCGTTTGACCTTTACTTGTCAGGAACATAAATTTACAGACTACCAAGCGACTGCAGAAAAAATATTGGATAGTTTTAAAATGCTATAAGTATAAAAAATAAAATAATTAATTCTAATGCAAATAAAAATGACAAAATTAAAAGTAACAGCAATTCTTGCTATGTTGGCAAGTTTTCCCATCTTTGGACAATCTTTATTAGGTACAAATCAAAAACCAGCACCGGATGAGTCATCAAAGACTGTAGCATATAATTGGAAGACCCTAACCCAAGATAACTTCTCTGTAGGATACCCTACAAATTGGGAGCTAAATACCTCTGGAGAAGACGGAACCTCTCTTATCCTTTTTAGTCCATTAACCTCTAAAGGAGAAACGTTTAGAGCCAACATCAATCT
>CATISV010000200.1 GCA_949541125.1 Flavobacterium sp. SCGC AAA160-P02 | reverse complement strand
CTGAAAAAGGGTTTCTTCTTCTCGAGCCGTTTATGAGTGCCTCTTTGAATTTTGTTGACAATTGTCTTGTTGACGATGAATAATAATCGAAAACCATATAGTATGTTTAATTTATCAACAAAGTATTTTAAGGTTATTATTATTGCTTTGACAATATCCTTATTTGGCAGTTTATTTACGACTGACTGGGACTTCTCAGAATCTGAGGGTTTTCCTTGGAGAAATCTTAAAGGCCCAATGACCAATCTATTTATTTTACTATATTTTTCAATAGATTTTATTAGAAGAATTAAAGAAGAAAAAAAAGAGTAAATGTGCAAAAGTAAACCTTATCATAGCCTTATTTTTCTCCGAGCATTCTTTTAATTTCATTCAATTTCATCAAGGCTTCGATGGGGGTGAGCTTATCTAAATTGGTCGACAAAATTTCTTCACGTAAATCTTCTAATAAAGGATCATCTAACTGAAAGAAACTTAATTGCATTTCCTTGTCCTGAATATCTTTTAATGTCTCTTTTACTGGTTCGTTGTTACGGTTTTTTTCAAGTTGTTTTAAAACTTTTGACGCCCTATGAATTACTTGATTTGGCATTCCCGCTAATTTTGCCACGTGTATTCCAAAACTATGGTTGCTTCCTCCAGGGACTAATTTTCGCAAGAAAATAATGGTGTCTTTTAGTTCTTTTACAGAGACATTAAAGTTTTTAATTCGGTCAAATGAAGTGGTCATTGCATTCAACTCATGGTAATGAGTTGCAAATAAGGTTTTTGCTTTTGAAGGGTGTTCATGCAAATACTCTGCAATAGCCCATGCAATAGAAATCCCATCATATGTAGAGGTTCCTCTTCCAATTTCATCTAACAAGACCAAACTTCTTTCAGATATATTATTTAAAATTGATGCCGTTTCATTCATTTCAACCATAAAAGTAGACTCTCCCATAGAAATATTATCACTTGCTCCTACCCGCGTAAATATCTTATCAACAACACCAATTCTAGCGTTCTGAGCCGGAACATAGCTTCCCATTTGTGCCAGTAAAACAATTAGGGCCGTTTGCCGTAGAATGGCAGATTTACCAGACATATTAGGACCGGTAATCATGATAATTTGTTGTTGTTCTCTGTTCAAAATAAGATCATTTGCAATATATTCTTCACCAAAGGCTAATTGTTTTTCAATCACAGGGTGACGACCATTCTTAATTTCTATTACGGTGCTTTCATCAATAATAGGACGTACATAGTTGTTAGCGATTGCGAGTCTGGCAAAAGAGAATAAACAATCAATTTGAGCGATCGCTTGAGCATTTTGTTGAATGGGGTGTATATGTTTGATAATAGTAGCAACCAACTCGGCAAATAGTTTTTGTTCTAGGTCTTGAATTTTCTCTTCAGCGCCTAAAATTTTGGTTTCGTATTCTTTGAGTTCTTCAGTAATATAGCGTTCTGCATTGACTAGCGTCTGCTTACGAACCCATTCCTGAGGAACTTTGTCTTTATGCGTGTTTCTCACTTCTATATAGTATCCAAAGACATTATTGAACGCAATTTTTAAACTGGGAATATTTGTTCTTTCGCTTTCTCTGGCTAGCATATTGTCCAAATATTCTTTTCCTGAGCTAGAAATGGCGCGTAAATCGTCAAGTTCTTGAGAAACTCCTTCAGCGATAGCCTTTCCTTTATTAATATTGACGGGCGCATCGTCAAATAGAATTGTGTCAATTGTAGAAATTATATCTGAGCAGTCTAAAAACCGCGCTCCTAATTCATTCACGGCCTTATTTTTACTCTTTAAGGCCCTTTCTTTAAGAGGTAAAATTGCTTTTAACGAGCTTTTTAACAAGACGGTTTCTCTGGGAGAAACTTTTCCTGTGGCGACTTTAGAAATTAAACGCTCTATATCACTAATCTGCTGTAATTGATATTCAATCGTTTCTAAAAAATCGTCATTATCGATACAGTATTTCACCAATTCTAGGCGATCATGAATTGTTTCAGCATTCTTTAGCGGAAGCGCCAACCAACGCTTTAACAAACGTCCGCCCATAGGGGAAATCGTTTGATCGATAACGTCTAACAAGGTAACTGCATTTAAAGAATTTGAATGATACAATTCTAGGTTTCGAACCGTAAAACGATCCATCCAAACATATTTGTCTTCAGCAATTCTAGAGATGTTTTGAATATGCTCTAATTTCTTGTGTTGTGTCTCTGATAAATAATATAAAACAGCTCCAGCAGCAACAATCCCTTCAGTAAGCTCTTGAACACCAAACCCTTTTAGAGAATTGACCTTAAAATGATTGTTTAGTGTTTCAACCCCAAACTCTTTTTGAAAAATCCAATCCTCTAAATAGAAGGTGTTAAAACGATCTTCAAAAAGCTCTTTAAATTGTTGTTTATATTGTTTTTGAACCAAGACTTCGGAAGGCCTAAAGTTTTGCAACAATTTATCAAGGTATTCAGTATTTCCTTGAGCGATTAAATATTCGCCTGTAGAAACATCCAAAAAAGAAACACCCAGCCGTTTTTTTCCAAAATGAACAGCGGCTAAGAAATTATTAGATTTAGACTGTAATACTTCGTCATTCAAAGAAACACCGGGTGTTATCAATTCTGTAACTCCTCGTTTTACAATCTTTTTTGTCAATTTTGGGTTTTCTAACTGATCACAAATAGCAACCCTCATTCCGGCTTTTACCAACTTAGGCAAATACGTGTTTAAAGAATGATAAGGAAATCCCGCCAACGCTGTTTCGGTTTCGCTCCCAGCACCTCTTTTTGTAAGAATAATGCCTAAAACACTGGCTGCTTTTTTAGCATCCTCTCCAAAGGTTTCATAAAAGTCCCCTACACGAAAAAGCAACATCGCATCAGGATATTTTTCTTTTATGCCGTTGTATTGTTTCATTAAAGGGGTTACTTTTTTGGTAGTCGTTTTTGCCAATTTTTGGAAATTTTCAGTTAGTTTTACTGTTCTTAATTATACGTGTTTAAAGATAGAACTTTTTATGAGAAAACTAAGAAATAACGAATTAGGAAGAATCTCTATAGAAGAGTTTAAAAAAGCATTAAAAACACCAATTATTGTCGTTTTAGACAATATTAGAAGTTTAAATAATGTAGGCTCTGTTTTTAGAACAAGCGATGCTTTTTTAATAGAAAAGATATATCTCTGCGGAATTACTGCTTTTCCGCCAAATAAAGAAATTCACAAAACAGCTCTGGGGGCAACAGAGTCTGTAGATTGGGAATACAAAGAAGACACAGTATCACTCGTTAATGAATTGAAATCTGAAGGCACTGTTGTTGTTGCTATTGAACAAGCAGAAAACAGTATTATGTTAGATCAATTTTTACCAGAACCTAACAAGAAAATTGCAATTATTCTGGGAAATGAGGTAAAAGGAGTACAGCAAGAAGTCGTTTCTGCGTCAGATTATTGTATAGAAATTCCTCAAAAAGGAACCAAGCATTCTTTAAATATCTCTGTAAGTTGCGGTATTGTTTTGTGGGACTTATTTCAAAAACAACATTAGATTCCCAAAATAAGTTTGGCAATCATAAAATAAATTAAGATTCCAAAAATATCATT
>CATISV010000199.1 GCA_949541125.1 Flavobacterium sp. SCGC AAA160-P02 | reverse complement strand
TTAGCTTAAAATGAATTTAGAGTACGAATTTAACGTAAAAAAGTCAAAAAAAAACCGATCGAGATAATCAATCGGTTTTAGTAACTTTATTTATTTCTTAATAAATCTTTGAGTTCCTATTTTACCATCAGCATTTATACTAATCAAATACAACCCTGAGGATAAAAAGCTTACATCTAATTTTGCATTATCAGAACTAAGTGATTGTGTTTTAATCAATCTACCAAGATAATCAAACACCGAAACTGTAGCTTTATTCATTCCTTGTGGGAGTTGAATACTCAATTCATCTAATGCTGGATTTGGATAGATATCAAAACGTAGTACCTTATTTTCAGTTACCCCAGCAGTTGAAGTTACTGTAACTGTGCCATTCATGTTACCAGCATGAGGATCACAGACATAATTAGTAGATCCAACCTGATTAAAAGTATATGAAAATACATAACCTGGTCCAGCATGATAACCACTATTAAAAGATTCGGTGCCTGATGTTGCTCTCAGATTATGGGTACCTGATCCCCAAGTCCATCTTACCGTATCACCAATTTCTATGGTAATTTGTTGATTATCATCAGAACCATCATTTGCCCAAGTAAGATCATATGTATTTTGAGACGAAAGACAAAAAGAAAGTAAAGAAAAAAGAAAAAATAGTTTTGTTTTCATAAAAATAGTTTTTTGATTAGACTAAGTTACTAAATTAAATATATCTAATATTAAAATTTAAAAATAACAGGACTTTAGGTTTTATTTAACAGTATCCTTTTAGACATAAGTTATTTTTGATGAACTCTTAATTCAACGACAATAAATGAGAAAATTAATTCTTGCACTCATAGGTGTAATGCTAATCATAGCATCTGTATATGCTTCAAAAATGATTATTGACAGTAAAAATAAAACGAGAGCTGCACCAAAGAAAGTTGTGAAAACTGTCTTTGTAGAGACTGTAAAAAACAAAACAATACCCATAATCATTCCCGCGAATGGAAATTTGATTGCCAAGAGAAGAGTAGAAATTTACTCTGAGGTACAAGGCATTTTTAAACCTGGTTCTAAATTGTTTAAACCCGGAGAGAGATATAATAAAAATGACGTATTTATAACTATAGACGATACAGAATATTATGCGAATGTACAATCATCAAAAACCAATCTATACAACTCAATTGCCGCAATTATGGCAGATTTAAGATTAGATTTTCCTAAGGTATATCCTAAATGGAGTCGATATTTAAAACGGTTTGATTTAAATAAACAAACTCCAAAACTTCCCAAGATGAGTTCTGAAAAAGAAAATTTTTTCATTACAGGTAGAGGAATAGTAGCAAACTACTATACGGTTAAGAATCTTGAACAAAGATTATCTAAATATACTATTAGAGCCCCGTTTAAAGGGATACTTACGGAAGCTTTAGTTACGGAAGGAACTCTGATAAGAAATAATCAAAAACTAGGCGAATACATAGATCCCTCTGTGTATGAAATGGAAGTAGCTCTAAGCAAAACATACGCAAGTCTTTTAAAAGTTGGGGAAGCGGTTGAATTAAATAACTTGGAACAGACAGAAAAATTTAAAGGAATCATTTCTAGAGTTAATGGAAATATCAATTCAAACACTCAAACAGTCACAGTCTTTATAGAGGTAAAAAATAAAAACCTAAAGGAAGGGATGTATTTAGAAGCAAATCTAAATGCTAAAAAAGTAAAAAATGCTGTTGAGGTAAGTAGAAGTTTATTGTTAGACGAAAATCAAATTTTTATAGTTAGAGATAGTATATTAGACATTATCAATACAGAACCTGTTTACTTTTCTGATACAAAGGTTGTATTAAAAGAAGTGCCTAATGGTACTTTGATCCTTTCTAGACCTCTTCCAGGTTCGTATCCAGGAATGTCAGTCAATCCAATTGATACCTCAATCAAAACGTCTAATTCTCAACAAAAAGAATAGGATATGAGAAATCTTATTACTTATTTTATTAAGCATAGCGTTGCTGTCAATGTCGTAATTTTAGCATTTTTTATTTTTGGATACTTTGGGGCATCCAAATTAAAATCTTCTTTTTTTCCTTTAGTAGATTCCAAGAATATTAGCATCAATATTACATATCCTGGAGCCTCTCCACAAGAAGTTGAAGAAGGAATCGTTTTAAAAATTGAAGATAACCTTAAGGGTCTGAATGGTGTAGAGAGGGTCACTTCAAAATCAAGTGAGAATAGTGGAAATATCAATGTAGAAATAGAAAAAGGAAAAGATATTAATTTCATGCTTTTAGAGGTTAAAAATGCGGTGGATCGAGTTCCTTCTTTTCCTGTAGGTATGGAACCACTGATTGTTGCCAAACAAGAACCTTCAAGACCCACTATTACTTTTGCGGTTAGTGGTAAAAACATTTCGCTTTCAACCTTAAAACAAATTGGTAGAAAGATAGAAAATGATCTCCGAGCCATTAGAGGAATCTCTCAGATTAAAATATCAGGATATCCTGAAGAAGAAATTGAAATTGCGATCAACGAAACAAAATTACTAGCCTATAATTTGTCTTTTTCAGAAGTTTCTCAAGCCATCAATGAATCGAGTTTAATTAGTACAGGAGGTACCATTAAGACTAACTCGGAAGAATATTTAATTCGTGCCAAATCCAGATCTTATTTTGCTGATGAATTATCAAATATCATCGTAAAATCTGATCCTTCAGGACGTATCATTCGTCTCAAAGATATTTCTACAGTTGAAGATCGCTTTTCAGAGACACCTAACGCTAGTTATTTTAATGGAAATCTATCGATAAATATAACCATTTCAAGTACTAATACTGAAGATTTAATTTCATCTGCGGATAAAGTTAAAAATTACATAGAAAATTTTAACCAACAATATGATAATGTAGAACTCAATATTGTTAATGATCTATCAATCACCTTAGTACAAAGAACTAAGTTACTCACTGAGAATGCTATTATTGGAATGATTTTAGTCCTTATATTTTTGTCTTTATTTCTAAATACTCGTCTGGCATTTTGGGTTGCTTTTGGCTTGCCAATTTCATTTCTAGGAATGTTTATGTTTGCAGGATTCTTTAATGTTACCATCAATGTATTGTCCCTTTTTGGTATGATTATCGTAATAGGTATTCTGGTGGATGATGGAATTGTTATCGCTGAGAACATCTATCAACATTATGAAAAAGGAAAATCCCGAGAACAAGCGGCTGTCGATGGAGTCATGGAAGTACTTCCAGCTATTATTTCTGCGATTCTAACAACCATTTTAGCATTTGCTATTTTCTTATTCTTGGAAGGATCAATTGGAGATTTTTTTAGTGAAGTTTCTATCATAGTAATGCTAACATTAATAGTATCTCTAGTTGAAGCTCTGATTATTCTACCAGCCCATTTAGCTCATTCCAAAGCACTTAAAAAACAGAAAAATGTCAAAAAAAAGGGAATAGCAGGCATATTTCAAAATATATTTTCAAAATTGAGATACATCAATACTTTTGGAGATATAATTATGAAATGGTTTCGTGATAAATTATACAGTCCAAGTCTACGATTTGCTCTTGAAAATAAGTTTTTGACCTTTTCCTTTTTTATTGTCTTTCTGATCCTAACAAGTGGTAGTTTTGGTGGAGGAATTATTAGAAGTTCTTTTTTTCCCCAAATAGCAAGTGACCGTATAAATATTACTTTAAATATGCCTAATGGAACAAATGAAAAAGTAACCGATAGTATTATTTCTTTTATCGAACAAAAAACCATTGAAGTAACAAACGAGATTAGTAAAAAATATTTAGGAGACAACTCCAAAAATCATTTGGTTAAAAATATCATTAAGAATATAGGACCAGGGTCTGCTGCTGCCTCTTTATCAATTAATTTATTACCTGGTGAAGAACGACCCAATAAAATTACCTCTAGATTAGTCACTAACAAAATACAAGAACGTGTAGGAACTGTTTTTGGAGCAGAAAGCCTTGTATTTGGTAGTGGTGGTAATTTTGGCGGAAGTCCAGTTTCTGTCTCTCTATTAGGAAATAATATCTCTGAGCTAAAAGCAGTTAAATCTGAGTTAAAACAGAAACTTGAAAGTAATATTTTATTAAAAGATGTTACGGATAATGATCCTGCTGGAATTAAAGAAATTCGCCTTAAGCTCAATGAAACAGCCTATGCATTAGGCCTAAACTTAAGAACAGTTATGTCCCAAGTTCGTGCAGGCTTTTTTGGAGCTCAGGCACAACGTTTTCAACGAGGTCAGGATGAGATTAGAGTTTGGGTTCGATATAATAGAGCAAATCGTTCCTCGATAAACAATCTTGATAAGATGCGAATTTTAACACCCAGTGGAGAACGAATTCCTCTTAAAGAAATTGCTAGTTATCAAATTGAACGAGGAGATGTTGCCATCAATCATTTGGATGGTAGAAGAGAAATTCAGCTAACTGCCGATATTAAAGACCCTAAAAAAACAAGTTCTACCGATGTCATGTATGAAATTAAAAATGATATCATGCCGAAAATTTTATCTAAATATCCTTCAGTAACCCCATCATATGAGGGGCAAAATAGAGAACAATTAAAACTAACAAATTCTCTTACTCCAGTTGGCTTAACAGTACTTCTTTTGATTTACATCATTATTGCATTTACATTTAGAAGTTATAGCCAACCTTTGTTACTTTTATTTTTAATTCCTCTAAGCATTCCAGCTGTAGCCTGGGGCCATTGGATTCATGATTTTTCTGTAAACATATTGTCAATGCTTGGAATAATTGCTTTGATAGGAATTATGGTAAATGATGGACTTGTATTAATTGGAAAATTTAATAATAATCTTAGGGAAGGAATGGCTTATGATAAAGCATTATATGAGGCAGGACGTTCAAGATTTAGAGCTATCTTTTTAACATCCATCACAACAGTTGCTGGCTTAACCCCTCTAATATTTGAGGAAAGTAGACAAGCACAGTTTTTAATTCCTATGGCAATATCTATTGCTTATGGTATCGGATTTGCTACTCTATTAACGCTCATTGTATTACCAATTTTCCTTTCCTTTAGCAATAGTGTAAAAACATCCGTTAAATGGTTATGGACTGGAAATAAAATCACAAAAGAAGAGGTAGAACGTGTCACAAGAGAAAAAAATCTATTCAATGAAACTTAGAAAAACACTTTTAATTTTGATGTCTTCCTACATGACATCTATTTCTGCTCAAAAAAAATTACCTGTATCTGAGGCTATCAGTTTGGCCTTAGAAAACAACTACGGAATTAAAATTATTACTAATAATCAAAAAATTGCCAAGAATAATGCAAGTATTTTAAATTCTGGTTATTTACCTACTGTTTCCAGTTCTTCTGGCGCAACATTAAATAGAGATAATATTGAAGCAGAATTTACTAATGGGACATCGACTAATTTAAATGGAGCCAAAAGTTCTCGTTATAATGCAACTCTTAATATAAACTACACTTTGTTTGACGGAATGGGTAGGTACTACAATTACAAACGATTAAAAGAAGAATATCAACTATCAGAATTACAAGCAAGAGAAACCATAGAAAATACAATTGCTCAACTGTATACAGTATATTATAATGTTGCACAAGTATCAGAAAATGTTGTCTCACTAGAAAAAACATTAGCCATTTCTAAAGAAAGAATAACAAGAGCTAAATATCGGTTTGATTATGGCCAGGGTACTATGTTAGATATTTTAAACGCTCAAGTTGATATTAATAACGATAGTATCAATCTTATTAATGCCAAACAACAATTAACCAACACAAAACGTGATTTAACTGTTGTTTTAGGAAATGTAATTTCTCAGGATTTTACTGTTGATACAAGTATTAGATTTGAATTAAATATCAATAAAAATGATTTAATTAATAAAATGAAATCTAATAATGTAAATCTATTACAGCTTGATAAAAATATAATGATCAATGAATTTATCATTAAAGCAAATAAATCTGGATATTTGCCAAGCATTGGATTAACAGGTTCTTATGGATGGAATCAAAGTAACAATAATGCAGCTTCTTTTGTATCGGTTTTAACAAATACTGGTCTTTCTGGAGGAATCAATTTAAGCTGGAATCTATTTGATGGTGGAAATACAGTTACTAGAGTAAAGAATGCTAAGATTGATTTAGAAAATAGAGAATTAGAAAAAAAGTCTATGATCATTGATATGGAACGTAATTTTTATAATGCTTGGGATGATTATCAAAATAAACTAGCCATCTATAGGGTGCAAGAAAATAATATTATCACCTCTAAGAATAACTTTAATCGAACTCAAGAAAAATTTAAATTAGGGCAAGTAAGCTCCATTGAATTTAGACAAGCTCAATTAAACTTGATTAATGCAGAATTAAGCAGAAACCAAGCAAAATATACTGCAAAAATATCAGAATTAAATGTTTTACAACTAAGTGGTGAATTACTTAATGTACAATTTTAATTGGTTTAAATTTATATACTATTTTGTTACCAAAAATTAAAAAAAGCAACCTCATTGGTTGCTTTTTTGGTACTTATTTTGAGTAATTACTTACTCAAGTACATTTTCCTTTTTGAATATAAATCGTAAAATTCATCTTCTTTTAAGCTATCGATAAATAAAATGCTCTCTCCAGTACTTTTCATTTCTGGACCCAATGTCTTATCTACATTCGGAAACTTATTGAATGAGAAAACAGGTTGTTTAATTGCGTACCCTTTTAATTGAGGATTGAAATTAAAATCTGTGACTTTGTTCTCGCCTAACATCACTTTTGTCGCATAATTAACATAGGGTTCTTTATAGGCTTTGGCGATGAACGGAACTGTTCTTGAGGCTCTAGGGTTCGCTTCAATGATATATACAATGTCATCTTTGATCGCAAACTGAATATTAATCAATCCGACAGTATTCAATTTTGTGGCAATGGTATGTGTATGATCAATAATTTGTTGCATTACTAAATCTCCTAAATTAAATGCGGGTAAGGTTGCATTTGAATCTCCTGAATGAACTCCACAAGGTTCAATATGTTCCATAATTCCAATGATATATACGTTTCCATCAGCATCACAAATAGCATCTGCTTCTGCTTCAATTGCTCCATCCAAATAATGATCTAACAACAACTTGTTATTTGGAATCTTACGTAATAAATCTACCACATGTTCTACCAAATCTTCTTTATTAATAACAATCTTCATTCCTTGTCCACCAAGAACATAAGAAGGTCTTACTAGGATTGGAAAATTTAGCTCATCAGCCAAAGCTAGAGCTTCATCTGCGGTTTCTGCAACACCAAATTCTGGAAAAGGAATATTATTGTCTTTAAGTAGTGTTGAAAAACTTCCTCTATCTTCAGCTAAATCTAAAGATTCAAAACTTGTACCGATAATTTTAACTCCATATTTGGTGAGTTTTTCAGCAAGTTTTAATGCTGTTTGTCCTCCCAATTGAACAATGACACCTTCTGGTTTCTCATGACGAATAATGTCATATATATGTTCCCAAAAAACAGGTTCAAAGTACAATTTATCGGCAGTATCAAAATCTGTAGACACGGTTTCTGGGTTACAATTAATCATAATTGTTTCATAGCCACATTCTGCAGCGGCGAGTACACCATGAACACAACAATAATCAAATTCAATTCCTTGACCAATTCTATTGGGGCCAGACCCTAGAACTACTATTTTCTTTTTATCAGAAACAATGCTCTCATTGTGACACAATACTTCCCCTGTATTAGTTTCCAGAACATTCTCAAAGGTTGAATAATAATAAGGCGTTTTGGCTGTGAACTCAGCAGCACAAGTATCTACCAATTTATATACTCGTTGAATATTTTGTTCTTTTCTTTTTTTGTAAACTTGACTTTCTAAACAACCAAGCATATGAGCAATTTGACGATCACCGTATCCCTTTTGTTTAGCCTCTAATAATAATTCTTTGTTAAGAGTATCAATGGTATATTTAGAAATTTCTTTGTCTAGATAAAATAGTTCTTCATATTGTTTCAAATACCACATGTCTATTTTTGTAATTTCATAGATCTGACTCAAAGGAATTCCAATGGCGATGGCATCATAGATGACAAAAACTCGATCCCATGAGGCATGTTTAAGTTTCTCAATGATTTGGTTATAGTTTGTATATCCTTTTCCATCTGCTCCTAATCCATTTCTTTTTATCTCCAAAGATTGTGTTGCCTTGTGGAGGGCTTCTTGAAATGAGCGCCCTATTCCCATAACTTCTCCAACTGCCTTCATTTGCAATCCAAGGGTTCTGTCTGATCCTTCGAATTTGTCAAAATTCCAACGAGGGATTTTAACAATAACATAGTCTAGGGTCGGCTCAAATAAAGCAGAGGTTGATTTTGTAATTTGATTATCTAATTCATCTAAGGTATAACCAATCGCAAGTTTTGTTGCTACCTTGGCAATTGGATAACCAGTTGCTTTACTAGCTAGAGCTGAAGATCGAGACACACGAGGATTAATCTCAATGGCAATGATTTCCTCTTTTTCATCAGGAGAAACAGCAAATTGCACATTACAGCCTCCTTCAAAATCACCAATACTTCGCATCATTTTAATTGCCATATCTCTCATAATCTGATAGGTCTTATCAGAAAGAGTCATGGCTGGCGCTACAGTTATAGAATCTCCAGTATGAATACCCATTGGATCCATATTTTCAATAGAGCATATAATAACTACATTATCATTTTTATCTCTTAATAGTTCTAATTCATATTCTTTCCACCCCATCATGGCTTTGTCAATCATCACCTCATGGATTGGTGAAATCTCTAATCCTCTACGTAACAACTTATCAAAATCTTCTTCTTCATAAACAATGGCTGCACCAGCACCTCCAAGAGTATAGGAAGCTCTGATACACAAAGGAAAACCAAATTCTTGAGCAATCTCTTTTCCTTGTAGGAAAGAGGTTGCAGTAGCTTGTGGTGCCATTTTAACTCCTATTTCCAACATCAACTCTCTAAATTTTTCTCTATCTTCTGTAATATTAATTGCATCAATATCTACTCCTATTAAACTCACTCCATGATCTTTCCAAATCCCCTTATCTTCAGCTTCTATACAAAGATTTAATGCAGTTTGTCCTCCCATGGTTGGCAATACAGCATCTATTTGAGGATGTTCATTTAAAATTTTTAAAATTGATTTAGTCGTTAAAGGCAACAAGTACACATGATCTGCCATAGAAGGATCTGTCATGATGGTTGCTGGGTTGGAATTAATTAATATTGTTTCAACTCCGTCTTCTCTTAAAGATCTTAAAGATTGTGACCCTGAATAATCAAACTCACAAGCCTGACCAATTACAATAGGACCTGAACCGATGATTAAAATAGATTTTAAATCTTTTCTTTTTGGCATGATTCGTTATTACTTTTTATTTCCGTTTGTAAAAATACTTCGATAGAATAAATAAAAAAAGGTGTTACTTAAAAAAGCAACACCTATATTATTAACAATTGTTAATCATTATTTTTTTGGTCTGGATTCAGATGAAACTGAAATTTTCTTCCTCCCTTTTGCTCTTCTGCGAGCTAATACTTTTCTACCATTAGCAGAGGCCATTCTTTCCATAAAACCATGTTTGTTTCTTCTCTTTCTTTTTGATGGCTGAAACGTTCTTTTCGGCATTTTCTATATTTTAAAAGTATTCTTATCAGTATCTTTATTACTCGATGATTATCACCTAGTTTAAAGCGTTGGCAAATATACAACTGTTTTTATTTTTGACAAATACTATATCTAAAAAAAATTAAATTTATTTTTTATTGCTTGTTTTTTGATGATTTTGTTTGTGAGAAAATCAAGAGTTAGTACTTTTGCTCAAACCTGAAAAAAAACATGAGCAATACTAAATATGTTTTCGTTACCGGAGGCGTAACCTCTTCCCTTGGAAAAGGAATCATAGCTGCATCCTTAGCAAAACTATTGCAAGAACGTGGTTTTTCTGTGACAATTCAAAAGCTAGATCCTTATATTAATATAGACCCTGGAACTTTAAATCCCTATGAACATGGCGAATGTTATGTAACCAATGATGGTGCAGAAACAGATTTAGACTTAGGTCATTATGAACGTTTTTTAAACATTCCAACGTCACAAGCGAACAATGT
>CATISV010000198.1 GCA_949541125.1 Flavobacterium sp. SCGC AAA160-P02 | reverse complement strand
GGTAAACTATCCCGAACAGTTTTCGTAATGTTAATTTCTTCTGAAGTCCATTCTTTTTGTTTGTAGATTCTGTCAATTTGGTAGTTTTTACAAATATCTTTGATTCTATTTTCAGGTTTGTCGACAAATACAAGTAGTGATATGTTTTTTTGAAGTAATTCTTTTTGTAAACTCTTTAGAGTTTCAAGTAAGAATTGAGTTCTAAATACATCCATTTTTTTAAAACCAAAATCATTCTTTTTAAAAAATCTAGGATCAATAAAGAAAATTGTTATTAATTTTTTATGAACTCTTGAGGCTTTAAAAAGTACTTCATGATCATGGACTCTTAAATCATTACCAAACCAAACTAAACCTGTTGTATTCATTTTGACCATCTTGCATTTTGAGTTAAATGACTAATTTATTTTTACTTCTTTTGCAACGCTCACTACAATATTTTACGTTTTCCCAATTTTTTTTCCACTTCTTTCTCCAAGTGAATGACTTTGAACAAACAAGACATATTTTTTTTGGTAAAAACTGTTTTTTCACGAATCTGGATTTATAATCCTATTAACCATACCATTAAATACAAACCAATGAAAAGGTGTAACCAAGTACCAGTATGCTCTTCCAAGAATTCCCCTTGGTCTAAATGTTGCTGTTTGATACAATACATTATCCTCGATCTTAAATTCTAACCAGGCCTCTCCAGGTAATTTCATTTCAGCATAGAGTAGGAGTTTTTGTTGTTTTTTATCTGCATAAATGACTCTCCAAAAATCTAGAGCATCTCCATTTAAAAGTTCTGTTGGATTTCTTCTTCCTCTTCTCAATCCAGTTCCTCCAAACAATTGGTCTATTAAACCCCTAATTTTCCATAAAAATGTTCCATAATACCACCCATTATTTCCGCCAATTGACCATATCTTATTTAATGTAGATGTTTTATCTATAATTTTACGTTTCTTTAAATCTTTAAAACAACCATATTTAGGAACATTGATAAATCGATGGATATAATCTTTTAAATGACCACTACTTATGTAAGAATCTCTCCAGCTAGAAATAATGCTATTCTGTTCAATAATAACAAATGCTCGTTTTACTGCTGTTCTGTAATTCATTGGTTTTACATCAAGTATTGAATTTATGTTAGATCTTTCACCGATAATTTCAATTCCCATACTATTTACTAAAGAAGAGGCTAATTTGTAGGATGTAGAAGTCACAAAATATAACCAATAAGATGATAGTTTTGGTGTGAACACAGGAATGGTTATGATAGTTCTTTTAAGACCACGAACCTGAGCAAATTGTAATAGCATTTGTTTATAAGTGAGGATTTCTGGACCAAATATGTCAAATGATCGATTGTATAATTCTTTTTTTCCAATAGCTTTAGTTAAAAAAGCTAAGACATCTCTCACTCCTATGGGTTGTGTTTTTGTGTTCAACCATTTTGGAGTAACCATGATAGGTAATTTTTCGACCAAATCTCTTATAATTTCAAATGAAGAGCTTCCCGAACCTACAATAATTCCTGCCTTGAAAGTAGTCAGTCCATATTGATTTGATTGAAGAGTGTTTTCAACATTTTTTCTTGAAAGTAAATGTTTTGAGAGCTTTGTATCATTGGTGATACCACTTAAATAAATTACTTGATTTACATCTGTTTTTTCAAGAGCTCTTTTAAAATTATAGGCACAGCGTTCTTCCAGAATATGAAATTCTCTTGCGGAGTTAGACATGGAATGGATTAAATAAAAGGCGACATCAATCTTTGAAGGAATCACTTTTAGAGAATCCGCTTTTAAAAAATCGATTTCTATAAATTCAATATTTTTTTGTTTAGGATACAGATGTTCAACTCTAGCAAT
>CATISV010000197.1 GCA_949541125.1 Flavobacterium sp. SCGC AAA160-P02 | reverse complement strand
GATGTAGAAACAATTTCAACAGGATGTTTGTCTTTAGATATGGCTTTAGGAGTTGGTGGTGTTCCTAAAGGAAGAATAATAGAAGTTTTTGGTCCTGAGTCATCAGGAAAAACTACCTTAGCACTACATATTGTTGCTGAATGTCAAAAAAATGGCGGAAAGGCGGCATTTATTGACGCTGAAAATGCTTTAGATCCAGAATATGCAAAAAACCTTGGATGCAATGCTGACGACCTATTAGTGTCTCAACCAGATTCTGGTGAGCAAGCACTAGATATTCTTCAAAAACTACTTGAAACAGCTGCTTTAGATGTTATTGTTGTTGATTCTGTTGCAGCGCTAGTTCCAAAAGCTGAATTGGACGGACAAATTGGAGATGTGACTGTTGGATTACAAGCGAGACTAATGTCTCAAGCTTTAAGAAAATTGTCAGGTCCGATTAATAAATCTAGAACATGCGTAGTATTTATCAACCAAATTAGAGAAAAAATTGGTGTAATGTTCGGTAGTCCTGAAACAACTCCTGGTGGAAGAGCTTTAAAGTTTTATTCTTCAGTCAGACTAGATATTAGAAGAATAGCTGCTATTAAAGAAGGCACAGATATGACAGGAAATAGAACTAGAGTAAAAGTTGTTAAAAACAAAGTAGCACCACCATTCAAAATGACTGAATTTGATATTATGTATGGAAAAGGAATTTCATACTCTGGAGACTTGTTAGATTTGGCTTTACAAGGTGGTGTAGTTGAAAAAATGGGTTCATGGTTTTCTTATAAAGGTGATAAAATTGCACAAGGCCGTGAGAAAGTCAAAGTATTACTAGATACAGATGAAAAGTTGATGAAAAGCGTTTTATCTGATGTTAAAGATTATCTAGAATTATCTTAATCTTATGGACAAATTCGAAATTACTTATGACGGTAATTTAAGAACTTCGGCTGAACATTTAGATTCTGGTTCCATAATCAATACTGATGCACCAAAAGACAATCAAGGTCTAGGTGAAAGATTTTCTCCTACCGATTTAGTTTGTGTATCTCTTGCAAGTTGTATGTTAACTATAATGGGCATTGCTATGCAAAAATATAATATTGATTTGCAAGGAACCACAGCATCGGTTAAGAAAACAATGGGTACAGAACCAAGAATGATATCCCAGATAGATATTACTATTAAATTCAATACTTCTTTTGATGATAAAGTTAAAACTATTTTAGAAAGATCAGCTCTTAATTGCCCAGTTCATAAGAGTTTATCGAATGATATTAAAAAAAATATAAATTTTATTTATAGCTAAGATTTTTGAATTATATCAACAAATTCATCGTGAACTTTTCCATTTGAAGCGATAATACACTTATCAAAATTAAAGTTTTTATTTTTATCATCTGAAACTGTTCCACCAGCTTCTGTGACAATGATGTTTCCTGCAGCTGTGTCCCATGGTTGTAAATTATATTCCCAAAATCCCTCAAGAACTCCTTTAGCAACATGACACATATCTAGAGATGCTGCACCTAATCTTCGTACACCATGTGAATTGAGATTAATATTTTTAATAATTTGTAAGTTTTTATCTATATATTTTTCATCATATGGAATAAATCCAGTAACAAATAGACCTTCTTTAAATTGTTTTGTTTTTGAAACAGATATTTGAGAATCATTACAATAAGATCCCTGATTTTTAAGGGCATAGTATTTTTCACTATTTGGAATATCGTATACTACGCCGGCAAAAGGATTGTCTTTATAAAAAATTCCTATAGAAACAGCAAAAGAAGGGTAATTATGCACAAAGTTATTTGTGCCATCTATTGGATCAATATACCATGTATAATCGGAATGTAAATTATTAGATCCTAGTTCTTCAGATACAATATTGTGTTCTGGAAAAGTTTCTTTTATTTTAGTTGAAATAAGTTTATCAGCTTCGATATCTGTTTGAGTTACCAAATTAGAAATTTCTCCTTTTGATTTAAAAGACTTTATTTTTTTTGATGATAAGCGGATTAATTCAGCAGCTTGATCTGAAATTTCTAATGCAGTATCAAGAATGTGATTAGTACTTTTCAAAGTATTTAGAAGAAATATCTTTTAATTTGGTGCTTAAAAGAATGATCGCAATAAGGTTTGGAAAAGTCATAAAAGCAAGGGCAGCATCACCAAGATTCCAAACTTGTTTTAAAGTTAATAGTGAGCCTACAAAAACCATCATAACATAGGTATATCGATAATATGTAATATACTTAGATCCAAATAAGTACTCAGTTGCTCTGTCTCCATAAAATGACCAACTAATAGCAGTTGAAAGAGCAAAAAGTACTACAGCAATAGTAACCATTTCACTACCAAATGGAATTCCTTGTGAAAAAGCATAGCTTGTTAGTAATACACCTTCTTTTAATTCAACAATTGATGAATCAATTCTTAGGGAATAAAATTCAGTAAATTTCCATGAACCTGTAACCATTATAACTAAACCAGTTAAAGTACAAATTATAATAGTATCAATGTATGGTTCTAATAAAGCAACAACACCTTCTCTAGTTGAATAAGGTGTTTTAGCTGTTGAGTGAGCAATAGCAGCTGAACCTTGACCCGATTCACTTGAAAATAAACCTCTTTTAACACCCATTAACATTGTATTTAAAAATGCTATAAATGCTCCTGAAGCAACACCTGTAGCAGGAACTAGTAGGGACGGTGGATTAAAAGCCATGGTGAAGATGGTATTGAAAGCATTACCAACTTGATCGAAGTTTGTTATCACTATAAATAATGCACAAAAAACATAAATAGCAGCCATAATTGGTACAAGAAAACTTGTGAAATTACCTATTCTTTTAATCCCACCTAAAATAACTGAACCCACAATTGTAGCACAAATTAGACCAATTGTTACATGCATAATAGATATACTTGAAACATCACCTAATAAAGCAACTTCTTTTGTAGACATCAAAAAATTATCTGTTCCAAAAATAGAAGCTAATTGACTGTATAGCTGTTGTGTAAGGGTATTTGATTGAATAGCATTTCCTGTAAAGAAAGAGCAAATGATTGTAAAACATGCAAATACCACTGCCAACCATCTCCAATTAGGACCTAAACCATTTTCTATAGTATACATTGGTCCTCCCGCAGTATTTCCTTGAGAGTCTGTTTCTCTGTACTCAACAGCGAGAGTACATTCAGCATACTTTAAAGCAGTACCAAAAAAAGCTGTAATCCACATCCAAAATAATGCGCCAGGACCACCAATTTGAATTGCAATAGCTACTCCAGCAATATTTCCAATACCAACAGTAGCTGCTAAAGCAGTTGAAAGTGCTTTAAAATGATTTAAATCTCCTTCGTCTTCCGTGCTATCATAGTCACCTCGAGTAACTTTAATACCGTGCACAATACGAGTTAATTGTGGAAATCCTAGTTTAAAAGTCATATACATACCAGTTCCTAAAAGAGAAATAACCATTAGAGGTATGGTAGCTAAGGGAAATGATTGTTTAAAATCATCTGAAAAAAGATTTCCCGGAAAACTCCAAATTTGTTCAAAAAAGTGAACTCCATATCCTGGGATTAATAGTAAGATTCCTATAATTGAAAAAACTAGTAGCGTATACTGATTTTTTGACATGAACACATATTAATTATTTTTTTAAAAGATGTACATTGATTTTTTATTATTAATTTTAAAAATGATTATTGCAGGAGTAGATGAAGTAGGTAGGGGATGTTTGGCAGGTCCTGTAGTTGCAGCTGCAGTCATACTTAAAAAATCAATATCTTCTCTAAATGATTCAAAAAAATTATCTAAAAAGAAAAGGGAGTTACTTTATAAAAATATAGTGGAGAATTCTTTATCAGTATCTATTGGTATTAAATGGAATGACTATATAGACAAATACAATATCAAAGTAGCATCAGAACATGCAATGATAGATGCAATTAAAGCTTTATCGATTAAACCAGATAAAGTTCTTGTTGATGGATTCTCTTTAGATATTGATATTGAAAATGAAGGTATTATAAAAGGAGATCAAAAATTTGAACAAATAATGGCTGCTTCAATAATAGCTAAAGTAACAAGGGATGAAATAATGCGCTCGTTTCACTATATTTATCCTGAATATGATTTTTTATCAAATAGCGGATATGGAACAAAAAAACATTTAAATGCATTAGAAGAGTATTCACATACACCAATACATAGACTAACATTCAAACCATTATCAAATAAAATTAAAAAATGAACAACTTTGTTAAAGAGATCAAATCACTTTTTGTCCTAATCTTAGCAATTCTATTTTTAAAAGAAACAGTAGTAGAGTTATATATAGTTCCTACAAGCAGTATGGAAAAAAATATTTTAAGAGGGGATATGCTTATCGGAAGCAGATATATATATGGAATGAAGGTTCCACAAAAAATTTGGGTTCCTTTTACAGCTATAAGTTTACCCACATTTCTTCCAGATTATCGATTCCCGGCTTTTAAAGAGGTGGAAAGAGATGATGTTGTAGTTTTTGAATATCCTAGAGATAATGTTTATAAATATGTCAAAAGGTGTATTGGTCTTCCTGGCGATAAAGTAAGAATTGATAACAGAACTGTTTTTGTAAACGATAAAGAACATTTTCTTCCTGATGGTGGTCAGTTTTCATCAGAAAATCCAACTTCAGAAACCTATGTAGATGAAAATATTTTTATGAATCTTGGTAATAAAGATAATTTGAAAGAATTAATTATTCCAAAAAAAGGTGATACTTACAGTATTAATGAAGAAATGAATTGGGAGTTAATTATACCATTATTGTTATTTGAAGGCAACAAAGTTGAGTTGGTATTTAATGACCAAAAACTTACATTTACCAATGAAGATCCTTATGACCTTTATAGAAGAACAGGTGACAGAGCAGTGTTCAATGATTTTGTTCCACAACCTAATGCATCCTTAATAAATCCTTGGATGTCTTTAATGAAAAAAGAATATTTAAAATATATAAAAATAAATGATTTAGATATTAAAGAAATTGATACTTACACACTCAAGCAAAATTACTATTGGATGATGGGTGACAATAGAGATAATAGTGAAGATTCTAGATTTTGGGGATTTGTTCCTGAAAGCCACATTCTTGGACAACCAATAATTACTTGGTTTTCAATAAACTTCGAAAGCTATCTGCCAAGACTTTCAAGAATTGGAAATGTTCCTAATTAAAAAAAATGTTTCCATATTGAATTTTCATTCATTAGTTTCTGTGGACTAAAAAAACAATTGAGGTATTTATTATGTTATCTAGTACAGAAAAGATTTTAAGTGTTGTTGTTCTTGCTTTAACTCTAGCAGTT
>CATISV010000196.1 GCA_949541125.1 Flavobacterium sp. SCGC AAA160-P02 | reverse complement strand
GCACTTTTAAATTATGCTCCTAATTTAGATGAAACCAATATAGCACTCTACTACGCTGGATACAAATCAGAAAAACTTGAGGTAACGGCAGGATATTTCTACGAACAATACGGTAGTGGACTTATTCTTCGGTCTTGGGAAGACCGTCAATTAGGAATTAATAATGCTTTACGGGGAGCAAAAGTAAAGTTCTCACCATCAGAAAATATTGAGTTTTCTGCTTTATATGGAAACCAAAGAAATGGTTTCAAAGTTTCTGATGCCAGTATCTACGGGTTCAACTCAGAAATAAATTTATCTTCTATCTTAAATGTTGATGCATGGTTTTTAGATCTGGGATTAAGTTATGTCGGTAGAAAAGAAGAAACTAATAATCCTGATTTTAGTTTCAATGATTTAACAAATTCTTTCTCTGGAAGACTAAGCTTTTCAAACGATAATTTCTATTCTAGCGCAGAATTTGTCTCTAAAAGTAAGGATGCTTTGATTCTTTTTGATGAGGTTAGAAATGTAAAATCCGGCAGTGCATTTCTATTGGATATTGGCTATGGGAAAAAAGGATTTGGAATAAATGCTACCTTTAGAAGAATTGAAAATATGACGTTCTATTCTGATCGAAATACTACTGGAAATGTATATAACCAGAACCTTATTAATTATATCCCAGCCTTAACAAAACAGCATGATTACTTACTAACAAATATATATGTATATCAGGCACAGCCTCAATTCTCCTTTCAAGATTTCTCACTCTTAAAAATTGGAGAAATTGGTGGACAAATTGATCTATTCTATACATTAAAAAAGAAAACTTCCTTGGGGGGTAAATATGGAACAAAAATTGCGTTAAATATGTCCTATTGGGCTGGTTTAAATGGTGATTATGATTATTTAAATTTTGATTATAATTCGGATCCCTTAGGATTTGGAAAAAAATATTTTTCTGACATAAGTTTAGAAATACGCAAAAAATGGTCTAGTGACTGGAGTTCAATATTTTATTATGTAAACCAATACTACAATAAACGATATATAGAAGAAACTTTTGGAAATATAAAAACAGATATTTTTGTTAGTGAAACTACTTATAAATTAGGGAATGGAAGATCATTACGTTTTGAAGCGCAACATATGTGGACCAAAGAGGATAAAAAAAATTGGATAGGTGGAACCCTAGAATACAATCTTAACTCTAAGTTTGCGATTTACCTAAACGACATCTACAATTATGGAAATGATGATAAATCAAATAAAATTCATTATTATAATTTAGGAGGTAGTTATACACTAGGTGCTCAAAGAGTTGCTTTAAATTATGGAAGGCAACGTGGTGGGCTTATTTGTGTGGGAGGAGTTTGCAGATTTGTCCCTGAAAGCACCGGTTTAACTGCTAATATTATCCTTTCTTTTTAATTATTTAAAAAAAATCTCAATTAAAATTTAACGATTTTTTATGATAAACATCATCAGTTTAGTCGTGTAAGATTGTAAATATTTGGCTATTTCTAGCTACCTTGCTTTTTATATTATTTGTATAACTTTCTCAAGAGAATGAAAAACAGTTCAATTTTTGTTTTTTTTATCTGTTTTTGTGCTTTCTCTCAGGAGCCAAACAAATCGACTCTTGTAAAATATATTGACAAAGAAATTATAATTGACGGTGTTTTAGATGAACCTTATTGGTCAGAAGTTACACCAGCAACTAATTTTTTTCAATACTTTCCCACGGACACTACACAAGCTAAGAGGCAAGCAAAAATTAAATTTATGTTCGACGATAAAAATTTATACGTCGGTATAAAAGTAGAAGCCAAAGGAAAAGATTTTATAGTCCCTTCCCTACGGAGAGATTTTAGAGCTGGAGGTAGTGATAATATTACACTGCTATTTGATACTTTTAATGATGGAACCAATGCTTTTATTTTTGGTTCAAACCCTTATGGTGTTAGAAGAGAGATGTTACTTTCAGGAGGTGGAAATGACATACGAAATTTTAATGGAGCTTGGGACACTAAGTGGTTTGGTAAATCAGTAATCCATAATAATCATTATGTTTTAGAATGGAAAATTCCACTTTCAGCATTCAAATACAGACAGGGAGAAACCAAATGGCGTTTTAATAGTTATCATTTCGACACTCAAGATAATGAACAAAGCACATGGGTTCATATTCCTCAAAATCAATATATTTTTAACCTTGCTTTTATGGGTGATATGATTTTTGAAAAACCGCTAGGAAAATCAAAATCTCCTATTTCTATTATTCCTTTTATGAACACGATTACATCCAAAGATTTTAAAAACAATCAAACAGATAGTAATTTAAAAATAGGAGGAGATGCAAAACTAACAATTGCTAATAGCATGAATCTGGATCTTACCTTAAATCCAGATTTCTCTCAAGTTGAAGTTGACCGACAAGTGACAAATTTGACACGCTTTGAAGTTGGATTACCTGAAAGAAGACAGTTTTTTATTGAAAACAGTGATTTATTTAGCGATTTTGGTGATCAGAGAGATGCAAATCCTTTTTTTTCTAGGCGTATAGGTATCGCTAAAGATACCAACAATAACAATATTGAAAACAGAATCATTGCAGGGGTTCGTTTAAGTGGAAAAGTAAACAATAATCTCCGTCTGGGAATTTTAAGTATGCAAACTGATGAAGATATTGCTAATGAAATTCCGACAGTAAACAATTCTGTGGTTTCAATTCAACAAAAAGTATTTAGTAGATCTAATATTAGTATGCTTTTTATCAATAAACAAAATACTAAGGATTATGATTTTTTAAACGATAAGGACAGGTATAATCGTGTCTTAGGAGTAGATTATAGCTTGGCTTCCAAGGATAATACATGGAGTGGTAAATATTTTCTTCATAAATCATTTTCTCCTGGAATTAATTCCAATGACTATTCAGCAGGTTTTAGGACTGAATTTAACAATAGATTACTAAACATTCGCCTGAGTGGTGTTTTTGTTGCCGAAGATTTCAAATCTGACCTAGGTTTTGTAAGAAGAACCGACATTCTAAAAATGAATCCATCATTTGAACTACGGTTTTGGCCAAAAAATAAAGCAATTCAAAGACATAGTTTTTCGGTTATACCAATATCAATTTGGAGACCTAAACTAAATTATGAAAATTCGGATTATACAATTATCACTAGATGGGAAGGGAATTTTAAAAATAATTCTGAAATCCGTTTAGCAATGTTCAACCGATTTACAAGGTTGTATAATGACTTTGACCCAACAGGAACAGAAAATGCAATCCCTCTTCCAGCAAATCAAAATTACTATTACACAAGTTTTGATGCAAGTTTTAGATCCGACCAACGTAAGAAAATATCATACAGAATAAATCCATCTTTTGGTGAATTTTACAACGGCACAAAATATTCTTTAGAAACATCTTTAACAGTTCGATTACAACCTTATTTTTTAGGTTCTATCCAAATGAATTACGATAAAATAGAATTACCAGACCCATATCCGGATACTTCTATTTGGTTAATTGGACCAAGATTAGACGTTACATTTACTAAAAATATCTTTTGGGCAACATTTTTACAATATAGTAACCAAAGAGAAAATTTCAGTATTAATACAAGGTTGCAATGGAGAGTAGCACCCTTATCTGACTTATTTTTAGTTTATAACGATAATTATGCTACAGATATATTTAGTCCAAAATATAGGACATTTAACTTAAAATTTACATATTGGTTAAGTATCTAAATATTATCAATTCTATTTAACTTCTCTTTATGAATAGTTTCCAGATAGAATACCAAACTTTCAAAAATTTCTAAATAGAATTCTTTTTTTAACAAAAAAGACAAAGCCTCAAATTTGTAAGGCTTTTTTATAAGTTCTTACTAAAAAGGCAAATCATCTGGTTCTTCACTAGTTAAATCTGGAGCAGGCTGAAATTGTTCTGTAGGGGGAACTTGTGAGGGAGTTGACTTCGATAAGTTTTCGATTCTCCATCCTTGCACAGAATTAAAATACTTTGCCTCTCCCTGAGGATTAATCCACTCTCTTCCTCTTAAATTAATGGACACTTTCACATCTTGACCAACCGAGTAGTTATTTAATAATTCACATTTATCCTGAACAAATTCAATCATAATCATTTGCGGGTATTGTTCATCTGTAGTAACAACCAATTCCCTTTTTCTAAAACCATTGTTTCCAAAAGTTTGCACTTCCCCAATTAATTTAACTTTACCTATTACTTCCATAATTACTATTTAAGTAAAAGTACTTTCCAAGCACTTTCTATATCATTTTTTTCTAAATACTGTTGAGCAAATGTATGTTTTTTTACCATTTCTAAACCAATTAATTCGGGGTGTTCTTTCGCAAAGTTATCAACATCTGCTTTGGTTGGTAATGAAATTACGTTTGCCAACAAGCCCAAATCATTGCCAGTTAAAACAGTGCTATTTCTAATTGATATTGGAAATGCATCGACTCCAATGCCTAAGTTAGATATAGGTTTTGGAATTTCAAAAAACCCGTCTCTAGCTCTAGAGTAAAAACTTCCTCCAGCTCTTGCAACCAAATCTATTTTAT
>CATISV010000195.1 GCA_949541125.1 Flavobacterium sp. SCGC AAA160-P02 | reverse complement strand
TGAGAAACAACAACATTTTTAAATTCATGGTTGATTTTAACAACTTTAAATTCCATCGTTTTCTCTACATATTGATCATAATCTCGAATTGGTTTTACATCTATTTGAGAACCTGGCAAAAATGCTTCAATACCGAAAACATCAACAATCATTCCTCCTCTTGTTCTACATTTTACGAAACCATTAACAACTTCTCCTGTTTCGTGAGCATTATTAACTCGTTCCCAAGCTTTTATAACTCTTGCTTTTTTATGTGATAGTACTAACTGACCTGTACTATCTTCTCTTTTATCAACTAAAACTTCTACTGTATCTCCAACAGATAAGCTTGGATTATAACGAAATTCATTTAAAGAGATAACCCCCTCAGATTTAGAGTTAATATCAATAATTGCATCTCTATCTGTTTTTCTTACAACAACCCCTTCAATAACATCACGTTCTTTTACAAAACCAACTGTACCTTCTAAAGCACTTTCAAATTCTTTTAACTTAGCTTCATCAACAGCCTCTATACCTTCTTCATATTTATGCCAATTAAAGTTGTTTAAAAAATCTTCTGGAGTTTCTTCTTTTACTACAGGTTCTTTTTCTAGATTTTCAACAGTTTCTGTATCGTCTGCAGTAGCTTCAGCAGTTACTTCTTCTTGTACCTCTGGAGCTTCTTCTTGAGCTTCAGCACCTTTGGTAATTTCAGCAACAACTTCTTCTTGTACTTCTGGAGCTTCTTCTTGAGCTTCAGCACCTTTGGTAGTTTCAGCAACAACTTCTTCTTGTACTTCTGGAGTTTCTTCTTGAGCTTCAGTACCTTTCGTAGTTTCGGCAACTACTTCTTCTTGTACTTTTGGAGTTTCTTCTTTTTCTACAGTTTCTTTATCTGTGGTCTTTGCCGTAGCTTCAGCAGCTACTTCTTTTTGTACTTCTGGAGCATCTTTAGCTTCAGTTTTTTTATTTTCTTCAGACATGCTGAAAATGTTTTTGTATCTTATTATTATCCAGATTATTAACGAGAATAACGCAAAGAGAAATTATACGTTTGTATGATTTTAAAATCCTTTTTCTAATCTGTTATCGTAAAAAGGAGTGCAAATGTACAAAATTATACTGATTATTAAGATTTTAGGTTAGATAAAATTGATTTTCTTCTCCTTATATTTGACATCTTGTTATTTATCATTATAAATAAATAATTTCAATCTTTTTGTATATAAAACAAACTAACAAAAGCTACATTTGTAATCAATTTAGTTTCTAAGAATTAATTATTGAAATGGTTGTCATAAAGAAGTAATATGGACCAAGAAACAAAACGTTTAATGGATGAAGGAAAGGTTCTTCCACTTATGGAAGAATTTTATACAATTCAAGGGGAGGGATATCATTCAGGTAAAGCTGCCTATTTTATTCGTATCGGTGGATGTGATATTGGTTGTGGTTGGTGCGATGTAAAAGAAAGTTGGGATGCAGATTCACACCCCCCAACACGAGTGAATACAATAGTTAAAAATGCTAAAAAACATTCTAACACTGTTGTAATTACTGGTGGTGAACCCTTAATGTGGTCTATGGACTACCTAACAAAAAACTTAAAACAAGAAGGATTAAATACTTATATTGAAACTTCAGGAGCCTATTCTATTTCAGGTGTTTGGGATTGGTTTTGCTTGTCTCCAAAGAAAAGAAAACCTCCTTTAGATGAGGCTTACAAAGAAGCGAATGAACTGAAAATGATAATTTACAATAAAAGTGATTTTAAATTTGCTGAAAAACACGCTGACAAGGTGAATGATAATTGTGAGTTATTTTTACAACCGGAATGGAGTAAGAAAGAAAAAATGACTGAACTTATTGTAGAATATGTGATGAAAAACCCTAAATGGAAAATTTCTCTTCAAACACACAAATATTTAAACATTCCTTAGTTTTTCTTCCACTAAATTTAAGATTATCTGAAACTGTTGCTCTTTGGTTAAATCTGAATTATTTATTTCAATTGCATCAACTGCTTTAATCAATGGTGAATGTTTTCTTGAAATATCAACTCTATCTCTATCTAACACATTGTCATATACATCTTTATAACGAACCTGTTCTCCTTTTTCAACGAACTCATCATAACGACGTTTTGCTCTAGTTTCTGGGGAAGAAGTCATAAATATTTTTAATTCAGCATCTCTAAATACTACAGTCCCTATATCTCTTCCATCCATTACAACACCTTTATTTTTTCCCATTTCTTTTTGAATACCTACAAGTTTTTTACGTACTTCAGGGATTTCAGCAATTTTGCTTACTAAATTAGAAACTTCTAATTTTCGAATTTCATTCTCTACATTAACATCATTTAAATACATTTCAGAAAATCCCAACTTAGGGTTATAAATAAATTTCAAAAAAGCATTCCCTAAATTTTCAATTAAAGAAGGAATATCAAATTTACATTTTGAGATATAACCATTATTCATTGAAAATAATGTAATAGCTCTGTACATAGCACCACTATCAACATAAACATACCCTAATTTATTTGCCAATTGTTTAGCAATCGTACTTTTTCCTGTTGAAGAATAACCGTCTATTGCAATTGTAATTTTTTTATTCATCTATCGTTTATCTAAATCAAATTGTAAGCTAAATGTACTGGAACTTGTTGCAGCATGGTATTTTGAAAAAGCGTAATTAAACCTTAATTTATTCATTTTTATTCCAAAACCAAAGGAAATTCCACTAAAAGATCTTGCATTTTGTAACTTTAGTTCACTAGATCTTCTAAAATTATATCCAGCCCTCAAGTTTATTGGACTATCTGGAAAAATTTCAGCTCCAACAACTATATGTCTTATCGCATTTGTAAAAAATGAAATTTTTTCTTCTGTTATATTACCCTCTAAATCAGTAGTTTGATTAGAAGGGTTTGGAACAGCTAGATTCCATTGTTGAAGATTATCTATTGTCACGTGCCATTTTAACGGAACATATTTAAGTTTATAAGACCCTCCTATCGCTACTTTTAATGGCATTCTTTCATTTGTTTCATCAAAAGGTTGAATTTGAGCTCCTAGATTTCTAACAACTAATGTTAATGTATATGCTTTATAGGGACTATAATATAGAACTGCAATATCTGCAGCGATTCCATTTGATGAAAAATTACTAATTGTAGAATTGATTAGTTTACCATTAAAGCCCATAAAAAAATTGGTCCATGGAAGATTAAATGCATACCCAACTGAAAAAGCGATATCACTTGCTTTAAAAGTTCCTGTTTCATTTCCATTCTCATCAGCTTCAATCAACGATCCATAATTCAAATATTTAATACTTCCATGAATAGTTCCAAAACGTCTATTTATTACATGAGCATAAGAAGCAGAACCTATACTTATACCTGCCAAATAATTTGTGTAATTTAGAGATAATTGCTTATCTAGTTCAGCATTGATAACAGAGGGGTTCCAAATAGGTTGATTAACATCATTTATTAATGTTAAAACTTCTCCTCCTAAAGCAACTTGTCTTGAAGAGGAAGTTAAATTTAAAAATTGAAAAATACTTTCACCACCTACTTGACCATAAGTATGGTTAGAAAAAAAGATACACAAACTTAAAAAAAATATTTTTCTCATAATCCTAACAAAGAAAGTAGAAATATACTCTATAACGTAAATATCTAACAATATTTTATGCAAACAATTTGATAATCATAAAAAAACCTCATTCAATTATGAATGAGGTTTAGGATTTGTCTTGAAGTATCTTCAAGATTAAAGAAAGGCAGCGACCTACTCTCCCACATAAATGCAGTACCATCGGCGCTATTGGGCTTAACTTCTCTGTTCGGAATGGGAAGAGGTGAGCCCCAATGCTATAACCACCCTAAGCTTTTTGAGTTGCTTAAACTCTAAATGTTGACATACCAGTAAAAACAATAATGTATAGAATTAAATAAAAAGAGTGTCGTCCCACCCGAAGGTGGGACTTTGTACATAAGTCTATGGGTTATTAGTAATACTCGGCTATGACATTACTGCCTTTACACCTGTATCCTATCAACGTGGTAATCTCCCACGACCCTTTAAAGAAATCTCATCTTGTGGTAGGTTTCGCGCTTATATGCTTTCAGCGCTTATCCTTTCCCGACGTAGCTACCCAGCAGTGCTTCTGGCGAAACAACTGGTACACCAGCGGTCAGTCCAACTCGGTCCTCTCGTACTAGAGTCAGATCCACGCAAATTTCTAACGCCCACAGCAG
>CATISV010000194.1 GCA_949541125.1 Flavobacterium sp. SCGC AAA160-P02 | reverse complement strand
TAATAGGCCGCTAAAGCAATCTCTTCTTTGCTAGGAATCATAACTTTGTCAATATCTAACAATATGGCTCCTGCACTTCCCGCTAAAATGATATATAACGAATATTTAAATATATCTTTATAGTTTAATGGTAATACAAAAGTAATCTTAGGAACATATAATTTAAAAGCATATAGCATCATTATAAACAATCTCAAAAAGTAGGCTCCTGTTAGATAATAAATAAATTCAACCTCGGAAATGAATTCAAAATACACAAAAAACAGTAAAATCATAACTGCCAATCGATTGTACATTTCTTTGATGAAATTTCCAAAAACAGATTTTAATTGGACTTTAGACCAAGCATAAAATATTTCAAAATAGGCTGTTGCTAGAGCGATTAAAAAAATAATGTATGTGTACTCTTTAATAATTGGATTTTTTTGAGAAAGAAACAAACTTAATTGCTCGTAAAAAATAGTTCCAAGAAAACCAAAAGGTATCACAATAAATAAAGGTAAAACGAGCGCAAGACATAAAAACTTATCTCTTTCAATTTTATTTTCGTAGGATGAATAAAACTTAATAATCGTATACTGAACTCCAAAAGCTGTTAATGGCATCAGCAAATTAGCTGCAGAAAACAAAAAAGTGATCAGCCCATAATAATCTCCATCTAAAAAACTAGTGTATAAGAAAAGGACATTTATCCCACCAATAGCAAAGGCGAGATAAACAATTAGTGTATTTATAAATGATTGCTTGAGTACAATTCCCAAATTCTAATGTATTAATTGATAAATTGATTGATATATATTTTCTCCAATATTATTTCCATACAACTCTGTTGAAAAATCTATTTTAGATTCTTTATAAAATTGAAACGTCTCTAAAATTGTTTTGGTATTGCTACCTACAACTTTTGCAAATCCATGATTGACTAATTCTGTCCATTCAGTTTCGTCTCTCACAATAATACAATGTTTAGAATTAAAAAAAGCTTCTTTTTGCAATCCACCACTATCAGTAATAACCATAGAACAATTTTTTAACAATTCTAACATAGAATAGTACCCTACAGGATCAATGATTGTCACTTTTGGTTGAATTGACCATTTCTTTAAAATTGCCTTTGTTCTTGGATGGATTGGTAAAATTACAGGTTGTGTTTTATGAATTTCTTCTAAAGCAGCAAAAATGGCAGTTAATTTTTTAAGATCATCTGTATTTTCTTGCCGATGAATAGTGGCCAATACAAATCGATTACTTTCTAATTTTTGGTCTTTTATAATCGAGGATTTTTTTGCAGAAAGCTTACTGTAATAAGTTACAGCATCTTTCATTATATCTCCATGATTTTCAATTAGTACAGGTAAACTATCAAATCCTTCTTGCTTTAAATTATTCATTGCAGTTTGGGTTGGACAGCTTAATAGATCTGAAATTCTATCGGTTAAAATCCTATTAATTTCTTCCGGCATTTTCATATTAAAAGAACGCAATCCAGCCTCAATATGTACCACTTTAATCTGCATCTTTTTTGCTGCTAAAGCTCCAGCAATGGTAGAATTGGTATCACCGTAAACAACCAAAGCATCTGGTTTTTCTATATTCAATATTTTTTCTATTTCCACAATCATTTTTCCAGTCATTGCACCATGACTCATCCTATTAATATCTAAATTATATGTAGGAATTGGAATCATCATCTCATCAAAAAAAACCTCGCTCATATTCGTGTCAAAATGTTGTCCTGTATGAACAATTACCTCCTCAATAGTATTGTGTGCTTTTATGACCCTACTCAATACAGCTGCTTTTATAAATTGTGGTCTTGCCCCCAAGACGGTAACTATTTTTTTCATACTTCTATGATAAGGTATTTTTTATAACTACGGCTAATTTCTCTGTCAATTTTCTTCTATGATACTGTTCAATATCTTTAGATTCTATCGTTAATTGATTGTTTTTAAATTTTTTGTACAGCATCAAAATCTGTTCTTTTAACTTTTCTTTTTCTTCAAAACCAATCATCTTACCAGCATTTGTACTCTTTAAAATCTCAGCAGCATCTCCATTTTCTGGACCAATGGCTAAAATAGGTCGTTTTGCTTGTAAATACTCAAAAATTTTCCCTGTAATGATTCCTTTAGCGCTTGGCACATCATTTATGCATAATAATAATACTTGAGAAGATAATTGATATTTAGAAACTTCTTGATGATTCATATAGGGTATGCATTCAACAATATCAATATCAAATGCTTTTAAGTCTTCGAGGACAACAGTATCAAGCTTCCCAATTAATCTGATTTTTAAGGTCTTTTTAAAATCTAAATTTGTGCGACAAATATCTTCCAACCCCTGCCATAAAATTCTTGGGTTTCTATCAGCATTCATCATTCCGATATGTGTGATAGAGAATTTAGTGTCTCGTTCTTGTAAAGAATCCTTTTTATGGCTATCATAGCCATTTGTAATAAGGGTAATATTTTCTGTATACTGAAGAAATTTTTCCTTCATGGTATGGCCAACAACAATGACAGCATCTGATTTTTCTATAACCTTCCTCTCTAATTGACGATGTTTTGCAATTGTTTTTTTAGTGAATGGCATTTGATGAAAATAGTCTATTTCAGTCCAAGGATCTCTAAAATCAGAAATCCATTTTACATCCAATTTCTCTTGTAATTCTAAACCAATTAAATGCATACTATGAGGCGGACCTGTAGTGATTACGATATCTATAGGATGCTTCTTTAAATACATCGTTAAAAAATTCACAGAAGGTTGTATCCAAAATTTACGAGCATCAGGAATAAAAAAATTGGCTCTACTATATTGTACTATTTTTCCAAAAAAAGATGGACTGGGGTCTAAAAACCCAGCACTCTCTTTTTTCTTCTTTATTCCAAAGAAAGATGCGATTGAATTTGGTTCAAATATGGGTTGCTTTAAAATCTCAATACCTTCTGGAATTTCTGCTTTTAAACAATCATCTATAATAGGATAAGACGGATTTTTAACGGTATAAATCACAGGTTCTATATCAAAATCTCTTAAGTATTTTACAAACTTTAGCCATCGCTGAACTCCAGAACCACCCGCTGGAGGCCAATAATAAGTAATAATTAAGGCTTTAATTTTAGAGCTCATTATATAGTTTTACTAGGGCCTGTGATGTAAGTTCCCATGAAAATTCATTTTCTATAAATTGTTTACCTTGAGTTCCTAATTTCTGAGACATCTCTTTATTATGATACAATTCTAATACTTTTGAACAAAAATCAACTTCATTTTTTTCTTCATGAACCAAACCCGCATTGGCTCTTTCAACAATTTCTTTTTGAGCGATAGCATTGCTCACTAGCAAAGGTTTACCAAAACCCATATATTGAAAAATTTTGTTTGGGTACGCAACATCGTGCTGAATACTTCTATACAAAGGCGAAATACATAAGCTACTTGCGACAATATACGACGGAAATAATGAAACATCTTGCCAACCCTCAAAATCTATGAATGTTTCAATGTTCAGTCTTTTTACTTCTTCCTTTAAAATAGAGTCGGTTGTATTATTACCAACAATAACCAATTTAAAATTCTCTATTTTTTTTGATAGCTTTTTTGTAGCTCTAATTGCAGTCAGCAAACCCCTTCTTACATGGGTATCCCCTAAATAAAGAATAACAAATTCATCCGCATATTTATCAGTAATTTCTTTAGAAATTGAAGCTTCTTTATAAAAAGAATGTCTTACGGTATTTGGCACTAAAACTATATCTTCATTTTTTATCCCTGTTCTAAATATCACATCCTTTACAAAACTAGGTGATACTGTAATTACCCTGTCTGCTTTTTTTATAAATTCTTCTTCCTTTTTTTTCCATTTTTTTGGTGAAATAATATATTTTCCAGGAAACTTAGTAAGATGTGGGTAAAACTTCATGTTTTCTGGAATGTTATCATGAAGATCTAATACTATCTTTAATTGATATTTTCTATTTGATAAGAATACAGCTTCTGCAATTCTTATATCATGAATATGCAATGCATGAACCTTAGTCGTTTTAATAAAGTCATCAATTTTAGGTTTCATCATTCTTTTATAAAAAGGGAAATCACAGGAAAGAGCAGAGAGTTTATACTCTAATGTATGGGTTTTATACCTTTTTACTTGAATACCATTAATAGTCTCTTGTGGTTTTTCATTTCCATAAGTAAGACAAAACAAAAAAACTTCATGACCAGAATCAAGAAGAGTGATGGCTTCATTTTCTACCCTTGGATCAGGTGGAAATACTTTGTCAAGAATCATTCCAATTTTCACTTCAATAAATTTTTAAACACATTAATGTAAAAACATATAATACATTCTGATACAAATGTAGTTATATAATACAAAGAAAATGTTTTGCAAAAGTTGATTTTTAAAATCTTGTTATATAAATTTAGATGTTATTTTTATGTAAGATTGGATTTTACTCTAGAAAAAACCTACTACAAAATCCATTAAAATAGTATTGGAATACTTTTATCTAGAAATCCTTTTCATCTATAGAAGCAATATACTCAGAGGGCAATTTTCCAACAAAGTTTTTAAAGGCCCTGGTAAAAGCAGAGGCATTTGTATAACCAACCTCTTCTCCTAGGGCTTTTATAGAATATTTTCTTATTTGAGGATTGTTTTCTAATTCTTGTAATAAATAATGTATTCGTAATTCGGTAATATACTGTTTAAAGGTTTTTCCTTTTCTTTCATTAATGATAAAAGATAAATACGTTGTATTTGTTTTAAATTTTTTTGCTAAGACCTGAATACTAAATTTACTATCTAAATAAAGCCTGGATTGTTCAAAAGTGAGTAGTTTATTTAACACCATTTCTTCTAACTCTTTATTCACTAAATATTCCTTCTTTAAAGGCCTTAATGTTTTTTTAACCTTTTCAAAAGACCTTTCACTCTTTTGTAATGTATATCCTTGTTTTCTGTATAAAACTAAAAACACAGCCATAAAAACTAGAATAATACCACTAAAAACAAGTAGTGAATTTCGTATCCTTTTTTCATTTTTAAGTATTGATTTAGGTACTTTTTTTATCTGATTAAAATCATATAAATAATGTTTTTTATGAGCCTTATTTTTACTATTGTAGAATTTGTCTAGCTTATTTTTAGCAAGTAAAGAGTATTTATAGGCGCTATCAATTTCATTTTTTATATTATATTGATAAGCAAGTATATTATAAATAACAATTCTATTTTTTTCAGTGCTTGGGACTCTTTTTTTGTAGTCTAAAAATTTATATGCATAATACATCGATGAATCAACATTGTTTAGATTTTTATACGTTAACGATTTTAAAAAATCTGTGTCT
>CATISV010000193.1 GCA_949541125.1 Flavobacterium sp. SCGC AAA160-P02 | reverse complement strand
CCATTTTGAACAACGGTCCTAGAAGCATTGTTTCAGATAGGCAGATTTTTGATGGATCTTTTTTGAGATTGAAAAATATAAATTTAGGGTATACATTTAATTTCTCTAAAAAAAGGAGTTTTAGAATCTATGCCAGTGGACAAAATATAGTAACGTGGACGGATTATCCAGGTTATGATCCTGAGGTACAAACTTACACTAAAAATCCTCAAAAAAGAGGTGTCGATTTTGGCACCTACCCTGGGACAAAAACCTATTTATTAGGGTTAAAGTTTATGTATTAAACAAATGATTATGATAAAAATATTATTTAACAAAAAACACACTAGTTACATAATAGGGTGCTTTTGTGTTTTATTTTTTGGCTCTTGTGAGGTTCTTGATGAAGAGTCTTTAACACAGGTGAGTACAGAAAAATTCTATCAAAATGAAACAGATGCCCTAGCTGCTTTAACTGCAGCATATGCTCGCTTAAAAAGTGGGAATGGGTACTATAAGCAAGTTTTTTTATCGGCACTTTATGCCTCTTCTGACCAAGGTCTTTCTACCTTTTTATTCAGAGACTTTAAGACAGGTACGGTAACAAATACAAATACAAATTTAACTCCAATGTGGAGAGATATCTATATTGGGATTAGAGATGCGAATAATGTCATAGCCAACGTACCGGATATTGAAATGGATGAAGAATTGAAAGCTCGTATTATAGGAGAGGCAAGATTTTTAAGAGCTTTACACTATTTTAACTTAGTCCGTTGTTTTGGAGAGGTTCCTTTGAGAACAGAACCTGTAGAGGCAGATGATGATGAAGGTTTGCCTGTCTCGTCAATTGAAGAGATCTATGATGTCATCATAGGGGATTTAGAAAATGCTGCAGAATATTGTTGGGGAAGAAATGAAACAAGAAATAATTATTTGAATGACTTGGGTCGGGCTACGAAAACTGCAGCCCATGCCTTATTAGCAAAAGTGTATATACGTATTGCTTCGGCTAAAAGAACTGCTCAAGAGGGTGTTGAAGGAAATAATAAATATCTTTCTTTTCCTGAATCTGAAATTAATTATTATCAATTAGCTAAAAATCAATGTGATTTGGCTTTAAATCAACCAGGTTTTCAACTAGAATCATCATTAGATGGGTGGAAGGCTATTTTTGACCCTGAAAATGGAAATAATCCTGAAATGATTTTCGACGTTCAAGGCTCTTCCATCGTTGGTCAAGGAACAGCAGTTTCCAATTTGTTTTCCCCAAAAGATTCAGGTCTAAGTGGAACAGGTTTTGGTGGAAGTAATAAACTGAAACCTAAATTCATTAATAATCGCTTAGATAAAAATGATCATAGATTTCAAAATTCCATTATTAAAGAATATGAAAATAATACGAGATCCTTTGAAATTAATCCATGGAGTACAGGGTACATTCCTACTCTTTTATCAAATGGAAATACTGTTGGAACACTATGGCAAATATGGACTTCTAAATATATTGATCCTGAGGCTACCACCGAATATACGAGTCGTCAAAACTGGCATATTATAAGATTAGCTGACGTGTATTTAATGCGCGCAGAAGCATCGGTAGAAATTTCTCAAGAACCAAGTCTTGCCAATGCTGATTTTAATATTTTAAGAAATAGAGTTGACATGTCAGAATTTAATGGAAGTGGCATTACTATGGAAAATTTTAGAACAGCACTTCTTAAAGAAAGAGCAGTAGAGTTATATATGGAAGGACATCGATTTTTTGATCTAACTAGAATGGGTGTATTAGATGAATATTGTAGATTTCTTCATGGGGATTCTGATGGGCAAAGACAAGCAGAGGATTATTTTTGGCCAATACCTATTTCTGAAACTGCAGCAAACGTAAATATTGACTAAAAATAACAAGTTTTTATTTCAAAATTTATTAAATGAAAAATACTACTCTTTGGCTTTCTTTTATTTTGGTGGTTGGAATATTATTAAATATTTTTAGCTGTAAAACATCAACCATAGTATCTAAAGAAAAAACACCTAACTTTATACTAATTTTAACTGATGACCAAGGCTGGAACGGTACTTCTGTTCAAATGATGGATAAAGAAATTCGTTCTAAAAGCGACTATCATCAGACTCCGAATGTTGAAGCATTGGCTAATCGAGGTATGCGTTTTTCTTCTGCATATGCTAGCGCTCCAGTCTGTTCTCCATCACGATATGGTATTCAGTTCGGGCAAACTCCCGCCAGACTTAAAATGATTAGAGTAGGAATGAATACAAATCATATAAATCATCAAACTCCATTTACGATTCCTAAACTATTGAAAAAAATAAACTCTAATTATAAAACTGCTCACTATGGGAAATGGGGAATTGACGTAGATCCTTCTGAATTAGGCTATGATGAAAGTGATGGAATTACAGGAAATAAAGAAGGGGGCTTTGATTATAAATCAAATAAAACACAATGGAAAAATACTATTTCAAAGGACCCTAAAAAAATATTTAGTACCACTCAAAAGGCTATTGATTTTATTGAAAGACAAGCCAAATCAAAACAACCTTTTTTCTTGCAGGTTTCTCATTATGCGGTGCATTCCGATCTCATGATGCGAAAAGAAACATTAGAAAAATATAAAGAAAAGGGAAAAGGGAAATACCAAAATAATCCTGGTTTTGCAGCTATGACAGAGGACTTAGATACTGGTGTAGGATTATTATTAGACCGTGTAAAAGAATTAGGTTTAGAGGGTGACACATATATTATTTATACATCAGATAATGGAGCTGTTCCAGTAATGCCACCAAGGCGATTTTATAAAGAAGGCTCAAATTTTCCTCTTAGCAGAGGGAAATGGGACGCTATGGAAGGTGGTATAAGGGTTCCTTTTATTATCGCTGGACCTAAAATTAAGTCAGGAATAGAATCAAAAACTCCCATTACTTTTTCTGATTTATTGCCAAGTATTATTGACTTAGCTGGCCATAAAATACCCCTAAATAAGCATTTAGATGGTGGAAGTTTTAAGGATATACTTGCTCAGGAAGGTAAAGGAAAAGTTGATCGTTTTTCTGAGGGTTTCATTTTTCATGTTCCTTATAAAAACGGTATTGCGCTGAAGAGAGCTCATTCTGTCATCATCATAGATGAATTTAAATTGATAAAATTTTATGATAACGATGAACATATGTTGTTTAATATTAAAAAAGATATAGGAGAAAAGATTAATTTAGCTTCATCTCTCCCTAATAAAGCAAGGGAACTAGAAACAAGGTTAGAACGTTATTTACAAGAGGTGAAAGCTCCCAAGTGGAAACCTGGCATAACCTGGAAAAAAAAGCCAATTGAAAAGATTAATTCGTATCATTAATCTATGAAAGTGCCCTATTTACTTACTTAAAAGTCCACTTTTTTATAGAATACTTTATTAAAATTTGGTTAGATATTTTACTTTTCTGAACAAATTTTAAACCATCAATTAATTATAGGTCAATAAATTTACAAATATCAATAATCTAGGCTCATACTTAATTATGAAAAAAATTGGACTAATTATCTTTCTTATATTGTTTTCAACGAATATTTTTTCTCAAGAAAATTATTTTAAGAAAGCAACGAAAATAACCAATAAAATGGCTAAGGTACTTTCTTTGAATAAAGAAGAAAAATCAAAAATTTACGAAATTCAACTTCATCGTTTTAAGCGTATCGCTTTAATTCGTCAGAAATATGAAGATGATCCTGAAATAAAAAATTATGAAATAAAAAAAGTTTTTAATAAATTGTATGGAAGATTAAAAGGGGTCTTAGGGAAAGATAAGATGAAAGAATGGAATGAATATAAAAAAATGAATAACTAAAAATAGATACAATTATGATAAAAAAAACTACTTTATTATTTTTCACGCTCATTACAACAGCTGTTTTTTCGCAGACTGCAACTGTAGGGGGTACTTCATACTCTTCACTAAATGATGCATATGATGCTGCTACAGGTGGGCAAACCATTGTTATAGATGGTATTTTTGATGAAAAATTAACTAGCAATAAAGCTGTTAGTTTGCAAGGATCTAATCCAGCTACAGACGGTATTATTTTTACGGGAACAGGCCGAGTTTTAAATTACACTAGTAGTGTGACAGGAAACTTTAGTATTTCAAATTTAACCATCAAGGGTGGAGATGCTACTGGAAACGGTGCGGGAATATTGGTTGATAAATCTTCTAGTGCTGAAATTATAATGGAGAACCTTATTATAGAAGAAAACAAAACTACTGCGAATGGTGGAGGATTAAGTATAAACTCTGCAAACGCTAAAGTTACTAATTGTATTGTAAGAAACAATGAAGCAAAACAGGGAGGTGGTATACATGTTGCCGCAGTGAGTGGTGCAGCGGCAACAGCTGGTGCAGATAAATTGGTTACTATTTCAAAGACCTTGATTCATAATAATAATGCTGTTGTTGTGAATAATGCTGGAGGTATTGCCGCTGGATTTTATATTTATGCTGCTGGTAGTACTACTGTTAATAAGAAACTAACAGTAAATATCGAGAATACGACCATCGCTTTAAACAATGCTGAAGGTAAAGGAGGTATTGGTTATGCTCTTGGTGGAGTTTTAAGCACAGGTGGACCAGCCCTTGAAATTAATATGACTTATGTAACAGCCGCTCGTAATACAGCAGCTTCAAGCACAACTGAAGAAAAAAATAAATTTGGTCTTTATTTTTTTAGAAATGCAGGATCCGCTGCAGAAAACCCCATTTTTAATGCCTATAATTCAATATTCGTAGCTGCTGGAGTAACAGCTAATAGATCGATTCATTTTGGTTATACCAATCCACCTAATTTTATAAATAATGTAGTGGGAGGTCAAGTAAATAAAGCTAACATTGTTAATGACACTAACAATTTGTTTGGACGTACTGCAGGAAATGCTGGAGTTGCAACGGCTTTAAGTGATGAAGGAGGATTCTCGAATGTCCTAGTATTAAGTTCTTCGGGAGATGCTGTAGATTATTGTACCTCAGATACAGGAACTACACTACCTAACTCTGATCAAAGAGGCTACAGTCGTGACGCTAACGCTGATGCTGGAGCATATGAACTTGGAGGAACACCTTTAAGCATTTCAGAGGAAGAGTTGTTATCATTCTCAATTTATCCAAATCCAACCTCACAATCTATCAATGTTAAAGGAATTGAAAACATTAAATCAATTAAGATATATTCAATATTAGGAAGCTTACAAAAAGAAGTTTCGCAGAGTAATCAAATCGATGTTTCAAAACTGGCCTCTGGAGTATATATTGTGAAAATAGATAATGGTAATATCTATACAAGAAGAGTAATTATTGAATAATTTACAGGTTTAAGGGTCTAAAATATTTCTATTTCATTTTTTGATACATTATCAAAAAATGAAATAGTTTTTAGGCCCTTTTTATATATTAAAATGAGAACACCGAATTTCCCTAAACTCTTATTTATATTAGGAGCTTTTATCTCTCTTAGTTTTTTTTATCAAAAAGAGCTCTCCAACAAAAAGCCAAATATTATATTTATTTTTTCGGATGATCATGCAACCAATGCGATATCTGCCTATGGAGGAATTTTTAAAGAATTAGCTCCTACGCCTAATATCAATCGTATTGCAAATCAGGGTGCATTACTCAAAAATGCTTTGTGTACAAATGCTATTTGTGGTCCTAGTAGAGCCTCCATATTAACTGGAAAATACAGTCATATAAATGGGTATTATAAAAATTATAAAGGAGGAGTTTTTAATAATCAACAATGGACCTATCCGCAGGCATTACAAGAAGCAGGGTATCAAACATCCATCATAGGAAAATGGCATTTAGCATCAGAACCTGTTGGTTTTGATTACTATAAATATCATATATCTCGAGGTGAACAGGGACTATACTGGAATCCTGTTTATAATGACAATGGTAAAAATATAAAGGAAAATGGCTATGCAACAAATTTAACAACCGATTTTGCGTTGGATTGGTTAAAATCAAGAAATCAACGAGAACCTTTTTGTTTATTATTACAGTACAAAGCTCCTCATCGTCAATGGGCTCCGGATACGAAATATGAAAATCTGTGGGAAGATCAAGAAATGCCCTACCCGTCTACTTTTAATGATAATTATAAAGGGAGAGAATTAACAGCTGGTGATACCGAAATGACAATGGATTATTTTAGTAGACAAGATATGAAAATGACCCCTCCAGATTCTCTATCTAAAAAAGACAAAAGGAAATGGAGTCAATTTGGATTTAAACCCAACGAAATAGTTGT
>CATISV010000192.1 GCA_949541125.1 Flavobacterium sp. SCGC AAA160-P02 | reverse complement strand
AGTTTTAATTCTCCATCTATATAAGCATTCCAACCATCCTTATAGTATATTTCAGAAAAAACAGCAAATTGATCTAGATCTGAAGAAGATTCGTATTGTAATGAGTTTATTGTATAGTCTATCAATTTTATAGTCGCCGTAGAGTCTTGTTCTCCAGAAATTTGTAGTTTATTTTTAATCTCTGTTTCATTAACAACAGCGATTAATTTTGTTGGTAAACTATCCAATGCTTTAATTTCTTCATTTGCTGTTGCAACATAGTTAATCTCTTTTACAAACCAAGCATTTCCATTTGTGTCTAAATTTTGCTGCACTTGAGCCGTTCCGTCTTCTCTGGGGACAATAAAATATTTTACGTTGAGCATATTATATACTTCGCTATTTTGTTTTGCCAAATGAAATTCTATTAAATCTTGATATCTGCCTATTTTTGCAGCATGATATCCTCCAATAGATTTATGAAAATAAGACGTTCTGCCATCTTGAAATGGATCTGTCGTAAAATTAGCGACCCTGTAATGACTTGTATCTTTAGAAATTTGTTGATCTGCTTTTGAGGCAACAAAAGGTTTGTCAATATCTCTAGCAGATTTAAAATCCTCTTCATTTACATATCTTAAGTTTACTTGAACCAAATCAACCAATACTAAAATGAGAAATCCAATCGTTGCTATTGATTGATTGATTTTTTCTTTTAAAAATAACTTTAGAATTCCAAAACTCAGCCCTATGAATAGAATTGACCTGAAGCTGTCTACATATAGCATAGATTTCCTATCTGCTTTTACAGCATCTAATAATCCTCCATACTGAGCATAGCTTTGATCTCTAAGTCCTTCAAAAGTAGAAAAAGTAATAGCATAACATACTCCTAGAACAACCAATCCAATTGAGGCAAATAATGCTTTTTTTAAGGCCTTTTGTTTCTCATGGTGAGAAATTTTTGTTGAGAAAAATGTATTGATAGCTAAAATACCTAAGAGTGGAATGCATAGTTCTGCAATGACCTGAAACGATGAAACTGCTCTAAATTTATTATAAAATGGCATATAATCAATAAAAAGATTGGTTAGAAACTGAAAATTTTTCCCCCAACTCATTAAAATTGCAAACACTGTTGTGGCTACCAACCAGTATTTTAACTTCCCTTTTACAAGAAAGACTCCTAGGAAGAAAAAGAAAAAAATCACAGCCCCAATATATGCTGGTGCTTCTACTATAGGTTGTTGACCCCAATACGTTAATACTTGTTTTGTAAATTCATCAGCTTGCTTTTGTCCTGCGAGAGATGCAACAAATTGGTGAGTATTGGAATCTTTTCCCAATTTTTCTACGGTTCCACCTCCCATATATCTTGGGACTAATAAGTTGAACGTCTCAGAAACTCCATAACTAAACTGGGTAATATAGTCTTTGGATAATCCGCTTGTTACTTCTTTTTGTGTGCCATCCGGACGTATCGTTAATGATGAAGATCCTCGTGTACTAACATCTGCATATTCTTTGGTAGCCATTAGTCGAGTTGAATTAACACCAACAGCCAATAGCATCGCAATAATAATCATTACAGATTGGGTTGAAAATGCTAATAATTTCTTTTTTTGAACGGCGTCAATGAATTCAACAATCCCAAGAATTAGAATGGCAAACAAAAGATAATATGTCATTTGTGGATGATTTGCCTTAATTTCCAGGGCCATCGACAGGGCTGTAATAATAAATCCTAATAAATATCGTTTCTGAAAAATCCAAACAACACCAGCGATTACAAGTGGCATATAACCAATTGCATGAGCTTTTGCATTGTGACCTGCACCAAAAATAATAATAAGGTAAGTCGAAAAACCAAAAGCAAGGGAACCAACAATCGCTAATTTCCAATTGACTTTAAAAGCCATTAATAAAATATAAAAACCTAAGAAATAGAGAAATAAATAGT
>CATISV010000191.1 GCA_949541125.1 Flavobacterium sp. SCGC AAA160-P02 | reverse complement strand
GCCATTGTAGGGTTTACTCATTCATTATGTAAAGAGGTAGGTAAATATAATATTACGGTAAACGCAGTTGCACCAGGATTTATCAAATCTCAAATGTCAGACTCGATGCCTGATGAAGTTGTCAAGGCTGGAATTGCAATGATTCCTGTAAAGCGAATAGGAACTCCCGAAGATATGGGACATGTTTATTTGTTTTTAGCTTCCAAAGAAGCCGGGTTTATTAGTGGTCACACACTTCATGCTAATGGAGGAGCGATGCCATCATAAATTTTAAATTACTATTATGGATAAAAAGATTTCGGATTCTCCTTACAGTACTGATATTGCTTATCTTTCTGATCTAAAAAACTACATTGGTAAAGAGTTGGGCTTATCTAAGTGGACTAAAATTACTCAAAAACAAATAAATAGCTTTGCTAATATTACGGATGATCATCAATGGATTCATATAGATGAAGAACGATGTAAAAAACAATCTCCCTATAAAAAACCGATTGCTCATGGTTTTTTAGTTTTGTCCTTAGCCTCAAAATTTTGCTATGAAACCTATAAATTGCACAACACGAGAATTGGGTTAAATTATGGATTGGATAAAGTACGATTTATAAATGCCGTAAAGGTGAATTCCTTCATAAGAGGAAGAGTTTCACTTATTTCGTGTGAAGAAATTAACAATGGTGTTAAATATAAGATGAACATTATTTTTGAATTAAAAAACCAAATAAAACCAGCATGCATTGCAGAATTTATAGCAATTGCGTATAATTAATAAATAACTAAATAGATGAATACAGTAACATACAAATTACAAAATGGGGTCGCAATTATAACTCTAAACCGACCCGAAAGATACAATGCAGTTGATGATGGAATTACAGAAGGTCTAAATCATTGCTTGATAAAAGCAAAAGAAGACTCAAATGTTAGGGCCATTGTAATTACTGGAGCAGGAAGAGGTTTTTGCTCCGGGGCAGATATGAGCTATTTAAGTGGGACTGATTCACCAGAACAAAAAAAAGAGTACCTAATCAATACGTATCTGCCCTTAATAAATAATCTAGTTACACTAAATAAACCTATAATAGGAGCTATCAATGGTAGTGCGGCAGGAGTTGGAGCTTCTTTAGCTCTAGCATGTGATTTTAGAGTTATGGGACCAAAAAGCTCCATTTATTTTGCATTTATCAATATCGCCTTGGGACCTGATGGAGGTGGGAGCTGGCTTTTATCTAGGCTTGTGGGGTATAGCAAAGCTCTTGAAATTGCTATTAGTGGTAAAAAAATTATGGGATTAGAATGTAATGATCTTGGTTTAACCAATCGATTAGTAGAAGATGAAAATGTTTTAAATGAAGCGATCTCTTGGGCTGAAAGTTTATCTAAAAAGCCAACTGTTGCAGTTGGAATCACTAAAGAAGATATTTTTTATTCTAATACACATTCCTTAAATGAAACAATTACTTTTGAGGCCAATAAACAAATGATTGCATTTAAGAGTGAAGACCATAAGGAAGGCGTGACAGCTTTTATTGAAAAAAGACCTCCAAAGTTCAAAGGAAAATAACGAGCATTTTTAACCACTTGAGTTTGCATTTATCAATATCGCCTTGGGGCCTGTTGGAGGTGGGAGCTGGCTTTTATCTAGGCTTGTGGGGTATAGCAAAGCTCTTGAAATTGCTATTAGTGGTAAAAAAATTATGGGATTAGAAATAATTTAATGTGCTAATAACTAAATACAAAGAAAATTTTTATACTAAATTCTTTAAGTAAAAATTAAATCGTTGTTACGTAATTTACTTTTCATTTGATTAAATAAGTATTGATCAAAAAAGCCGAGACATATAGTCTCGACTTTCCTCTTCACAACAGAATCTCCCACTACTTTCCTCCCAACATCAACATTTCATTACATACAACTTCCGTTATATATTTTTTTTCACCTTCTTTGTTTTCATAACTTCTTGTCGTCAACTTCCCTTCTATCATAATTTCTTTGCCTTTTTGCACATACTTTTCAATGATTTCAGCTGTTTTATTCCAAGCAACAATCTGATGCCATTGTGTTTCTGTGATTTTTTCTCCTGCAGCATTTTTATAACTTTCGTTCGTTGCAATATTGAATTTTGCTAATTTTTTACCACTATCTAAGGTGATAATTTCTGGATCATTTCCCAAGTTTCCAATTAATTGTACTTTGTTTCTTAACGTATTCATAAGATAAGTTTTACGCACCTCAATTCAAGTCAGTGCAAGTTTATAATTTATTTTCGTTGATCATTTTCAACACTGCAAATATGAATTCATCATCAAATTTAATTCGGTTAAAAAACATTTACTTTCGATTGTAAGTGTTTGTAGTCGTTTGTAAACGAATAATTAATATCTTTATACTTATTAAGAAAATGATATATGACATTTTTTATTGAAACTAAAAACCTTATTTTGAGGGAGATAAGGATTTCTGATGAAGATGAGTTTTTTCGCCTAGACTCAGATAAGAGGGTTCATAAATACCTAGGGAATAAACCTATTAAAACAAAGGAAGAGGCTAAAAACATAATCTCGTTTGTGAATTTACAATACAAAGAAAGAGGTATTGGACGTTTTGCAACGATTGAAAAATCATCTGGAAAATTTATCGGTTGGTCGGGGCTGAAATTAAATAAAGGTGAAAAAGAGCTTCTTAATGGACATACAAATTTTATTGATATTGGATATCGATTTATGCCTGAATTCTGGGGAAAAGGATACGCTACTGAGGCTTCTTTAGCTTGCTTGGACTATGGGTTTAAAAAGCTAAATTATAAAATCATATACGGGGCAGCTGATGTAGAAAATATAGCCTCAAATAAAGTTTTAAAAAAAATAGGGCTCCATTTTGTAAATGAATTTACATGGAGAGAAACTCTATGTAACTGGTATGAAATAAAAAAAGAGAATTATGGAAAGTAGAAAATGTTTAGATTGTGGAAATCCTGTAAAAGGAAGAATTGACAAAAAGTTTTGTTCAGATTATTGTCGAAATTCTTTTAATAATAAAGTCAATAAAGAAAGTAAAAATTTAATTAGAAATATCAATAATCGATTACGAAAAAATTATAAAATTCTATCTGATTTAAACCATTTAGGAAAAACAAAAGTTACAAGAACTAGGTTATATGATAAGGGATTTGATTTTCAATTATTTACTTCCTTGTATAAAACAAAAACTGGAAATACGTACTTTTATATCTATGACCAAGGATACTTAGGTTTGGAAAATGAAATGTATTTGTTAATTAAAAGAGATTCTTGATGTCTTTAATGAATTTGGTCATCGATAACCCTTGATGATTTCAGCGAGTCTTTAAAAGATTTTTATCATTACACAAATACGAAATTAATCCTTATGAAAAAATATCACTCATTAATATCTCTATTCATTCTCATTTTGGCGACTTTATGGGGTTTTTATGATTTACAGCCAACTTTTATTAAACCTGCAAAAAACAAAACTGATTTTTCTATTAACAATGCCTTAACTCATCTAAAAGAAATATCTAAAGAACCTCATTATGTTGGAACAGAGGCGCACAAGACTGTTCAAAAATACATTATCTCAGAATTACAAAAACTAGGATTAAATCCAACCATTCAAACACAAACGATACTCAATAGTAAGTGGAGGATTACAGGAACTACCGTAGAAAATATTATTGTAAAAATTAATGGCACAAGAAAAGGCAAGGCTTTATTACTATTAACTCATTATGACTCAAGCCCTCATTCAGCACCTGGCGCTAGTGATGCTGGATCTGGTGTGGTCACTATATTAGAAGGAATACGGGCTTTTTTAGCAGAGAATCAAGCCCATAAAAATGATATCATCATCCTCATTTCTGATGCTGAAGAATTAGGATTGTTAGGAGCAAAAGCTTTTGTAGAGCACCATCCACTAGCAAAAAATATTGGCTTGGTTTTAAATTTTGAAGCTAGAGGAAGTGGCGGTCCAAGTTTTATGCTTATGGAAACCAATGGGAAGAACAGTAAAATGATTTCTGAGTTTCTAAATGCAAATCCTTCATATCCAGCTTCAAACTCACTATTGTATAGTATTTATAAAAGATTACCCAACGATACCGATCTAACAGTTTTTAGAGAAAATGCTGATATCAACGGTTTTAATTTTGCTTTTATTGATGATCACTTTGATTATCATACAGCACAAGACACATACGAAAGGTTAGACAGAACTGCGCTGGCTCATCAGGGAGATTATTTGATGAATGGTCTTAACTATTTTTCAAATTCAGATATTGAACATCTAAACAGTGATGAAGATTTCATTTATGTAAATTTCCCCTTAATAAAAATGCTTTCATACCCATTTTCCTGGAATTATCCACTCTTTATTTTTGCGTTGTTCATGTTTTTAATTCTTATCTGGATGGGGGTAATATTGAACAAAATACAAATTCGAAATGTTTTAATTGGGTTTATTCCATCAATGATGACCCTCCTTTTTTGTGGTGGAAGTTCCTATCTAATCTGGAAATTTATTGTAACGATTCAGCCCTCCTACAAAGACATGCTCCACGGATTTACCTATAATGGCTATTGGTTTATTGGAGCTTTTGTTTTTTTGAGTTGTTGGATGTTTTTCTTTATCTATAGGAAATTTACAACAAAAGATAATTTAATAAGTCTATCAATAGCTCCCATATTTCTTTGGTTGGTTATTAGCTTTTTAATTCAGGAAGATTTCAAAGGAGCTGGATTTATAATCATTCCTGTAATTATTGCTGAACTCATTCTTACTATTTCTATATTTTTAAATCCTTCTGACAAAAACTATTCTATTCTTTTTAGTCTCCTTTCGATTCCTACTGTATACATTTTTGCGCCTTTAGTCAAATTATTTCCTGTTGGACTAGGCCTTAAAATTGTATTTATCAGTAGTCTTTTAGTTGCTCTGATTTTAGGTCTTTTACTTCCTGTCTTGAATGTGACCAAAGCTAGAAATGGTTTTTTAAAATTATCTGGCGTTTTGACAATTTCATGCTTTTTGATGGCTACTTTTTTTTCAGGATTTACAATAGACAAAAAGAAACCTAATAGTCTTGTATATTTTCAAAATATAGAAGACTCTGCCTCATTTTGGGGAACATATAATACTGTTTTAGATGATTTCGTTTCCCAGAAAATTAAAAAAACATCCAGTTCAAAAAGTATAAAAAATGCAGAGACAAAAAGTAAATATAATACCCTATTTACGCATGCTGTAAAAGCCGAAAATAAACCTGTAGGCATTTCGAATATAATAAAAAAACAGGACACAATAATAAATGATGAGCGAATCTTAGAGTTTATCATAAGTCCTAGCAGGAAAATAAACAAATATGAATTAAGGCTCGAAAAATCGGTTGATTTCAACTATTTGCAAGTTAATAATGTGGATGTAAATGATGGGAACTCTTTTTCAATAAAAAAAGGGCCCTTTTTAATTTATCATATGGGGAATAGCGATCAAGAATTGAGAATTGTCATGTCTATTTCGAATGAAATTTCACCTGTTTTTTATTTAAATGAGATTTCCTATGATCTTCTAAATAATCCATTATTTGAAATTGAACCGAGAACTGATATAATGATGCCTATGCCTTTTGTTACAAATGATGCTATCATCACCACACAAATAATTCGTCTCTAATCAAAAGAGAAAATATAGACATTTTTATAATGTATTGCTTCTAATTTATCTCTGAGACGCGCAAGGTATTTACCATTCCGCGTTCTTCTACGGGCATTGCAGTTAAATTAATGACAATATCTCCAGAAGTCACATACTGCTTCTCTTTTGCAATTCTATTAATGTCAACAACAGTATCATCGGTACTTAAATTTTCATCATAAAAAAAGGCTCTCACTCCCCACAACAAATTAAGTTTCCCTAAAATTCTTTTTTGAGTAGTAAATGCTAAAATATGAGAATGGGGTCTCCATGCAGAGATCTGAAAGGCTGTATACCCACTATTGGTTAAAGAACAAATCGCTGCAGCATTTGTATCCTTAGACATCAATGCTGCGTGATAACATATTGACTTTGTAATGAACCTGTTTGTTCTGATATGTGGTGGTTGATAAGGAACCTTTATAAGAGGTGAGTTTTCCACGCTTATAATAATTTCACTAATTTTTTCAACAACTCCTATAGGATTTTTCCCAATTGATGTTTCTCCAGAGAGCATGACTGCGTCAGCTCCGTCCATAATAGAATTGGCAACATCATTGACTTCCGCTCTTGTAGGAACTGAGTTTATAATCATTGTTTCCATCATTTGTGTCGCAATAATTACAGGAATACGGGCTTTTTTTGCCCTTAAGACTAGTTTCTTCTGAATTAATGGAACTTCCTGCATTGGTATTTCAACTCCTAAATCTCCTCGAGCAACCATTAATCCATCACAATATGGAATTAAAGAGTCTATATTTTCCACAGCTTCTGGCTTTTCAATCTTTGCAATAACCGGAACTCTATACTGAGAATTTTGCGCTATTAAATCTCTAAGGGTTCTTAAATCTTCTGGAGTTCTCACAAATGATAATGCAATCCAATCTACATCCTGGCTTAATGCAAAAATGGCATCTTTTTTATCTTTCTCGGTCATTGCGGGTAAAGAAATATTTGTATTTGGAAGATTGACTCCTTTTTTAGATGACAAAGTTCCACCAACAATAACTTTAGTCAAAACATTTTGTTTCTTGTCTGTTGAAATAACTTCAAACAGTAATTTCCCATCGTCCAGTAAAATTTGTTCTCCAGGCAGAACGTCTTTTGGAAAATCTTGGTAAGTCATAAATGCTTTTTCTTTATTTCCAACACATTCTTTTGTGGTAAAAATAAACTCATCTCCTTCTTCTAGTAAAACCTCTTCTTCCATATCTCCAACTCGTAGTTTTGGACCTTGCAGGTCTCCTAAAACAGCGACGTTAAACCCCTTCTCCTTATTAATTTCTCGGATCTGTTTTATCTGTTCTTTTACCTCATCATAGTTTGCATGAGAAAAGTTAATTCTAAAAACATTTACCCCAGCGGAGGCTAGTTCTGTTAAAATTTCTTTTGTATTTGTTGACGGACCTAGAGTAGCGACTATTTTAGTTTTCTTTTTTGTGAACATGTTTAAAAAATTAAAAATTCTTTCGATTTTAATGTATGTGATTCAACAGTATAAGAAGCGACTATTTGATTAATTTGATTGATCTGATTCACTGTTTTATAAATTAATTCTTGAGCTGGTTCTCCAACTATTTTTACAAAATAATCTGTTTTTTTTTTCTCAGGAATTAAATACGTTTTTGTTTCTGTTGGCAATGCTATCGCATCTAATCTGTTTGTTCTTTCCTCTGTAAAGCTATTGGAAATTAAATACCATTCAAAATCATATTCTTCATCCTTATAATTAAAAATTGAAAATGACGCTTTACTATACTTCCTTTCAAAATCTAAACTAAAACTTGCTCTTGAAAAAAGTGTATTTAAATGCTTATTTAAAAGATATGCTAATTTGAAATCTTCCAATGCAGTATGGATTCCAATTAACACGTAATTATCCTCAAAAAAATCTTCTATGTCTAATGAGTGAACTTGCATTTAAAAATTTTATTAAATCCCACTAATTCCTATCCTAAAGCAACAAAACTAATGATTGTTTTAAAAAGGCAAGCAAAAAATTAACGAAATCGTTATCGATTAAGAAAGGTCTATTTGTTTTTGAAGGGTAAAATATACCCTTTTTGATGCTTTTTCTTCTGCTTTCTTTTTAGACCTGGCCCTTCCTTTAGCTATTTGAACTCCATCTATGCTAATCTTAACACTAAAATGTTTTATAGATTCGTTTCCTGTATCTTCATATATTTGAATATCATAGGATTTCTTTTGCTTCTGACACCATTCTATAATAAGCCCCTTATAACTTGTTATTTTTCCTTCCAATTTTGAAATATCTACATAAGGGATGATTACTTTATCATATATGAATTTATTGCAGTAAACGTACCCCTTATCAAGGTATATTGCGCCTAATAATGCTTCAAAAAGATTTCCGTGAATATTATCTCCAATAAAATCTTTAGAAATCGAACTTCTTACAAAAGAAATCAAGTTTAGCCCTTTTCCAAGTTCATTTAAATGTTTCCTACTAACAATCTTAGACCTCATTTGGGTTAAATATCCTTCAGATTTTTTTGGCGCTTTTTTGTATAAATAAGACGCAATAACTGCTCCTAGCATCGCATCGCCCAAAAACTCTAATCTTTCATAATTAAAAGGGTCTCCGTTTTCGTCCACTTTTTTCAAAGATCGATGAGTGAAAGCTTTTTCATAGAAGACTATTTTTTTCGGAGTAAATTCTAATAAATTGCACATAGCATTATAAAACACCTTATCACCGTCTTTGGATAATTGGTTTGCTATTTTGCGAATAAAATTCATTAAAAATTAATCAATCGTTTTGAAGGCTACACAGGCATTATGTCCTCCAAACCCAAAAGTATTACTCATGGCAATTTTAACCTTTCTCTTTTGAGCCTTATTTAGTGTTAAATTCAAGTCTGGATTAATCTTTTCATCTATGGTAGTATGATTAATTGTTGGAGGAATAACTCCATGTGTAATCGCTAATATAGATGCAATAGATTCAACCGCCCCAGCAGCTCCTAAAAGGTGACCCGTCATTGATTTTGTTGAATTAATACTGATATTCTTAGCATGATCTCCGAAAACCTCAGAGATTCCTTTTAATTCAGCAACATCTCCTAATGGAGTAGATGTTCCGTGTGTATTAATATGGTCTACGTCTTTTGGCGTAATCCCAGAATTTTCTAAACAATTTTTCATTACCGCAATTACTCCTTCCCCCTCTGGGTGCGGTGTTGTTATATGATGAGCATCAGAAGACATTCCTCCTCCAATTATCTCTGCATAGATTTTTGCTCCTCTAGATTTAGCATGTTCATATTCTTCTAAAACAATTGCTCCTGCTCCTTCCCCTAAAACAAATCCGTCTCTTTCGGCGTCAAAAGGTCTAGAGGCTGTTTGTGGGCTTTCATTTCTTGTTGATAGTGCATGCATTGCGTTAAAACCTCCAATGCCAGCAATAGCCACTGCGGCTTCACTACCACCAGTAACAATTACATCACAATGTCCTAAACGAATATAATTTAATGCATCTATCATCGCATTTGCAGAAGATGCACATGCTGATACAGTTGCATAGTTTGGCCCCATAAAACCGTATTTGATAGAAATATTTCCAGGAGCGATGTCTGCAATCATTTTTGGAATAAAGAAAGGATTGAACTTAGGAGTTCCATCCCCTTGTGAAAAGCTTAAAACTTCGTTTTGAAATGTTTCCAAACCACCGATTCCTGCCCCCCAGATTACGCCCACTCGAAATTTATTAAGTTTATCTAAGTTTAATCCCGAGTCAGCAATAGCCTCATCAGAAGCAACCATCGCATATTGAGTAAACTTATCCATCTTACGAGCATCTTTCCTATTGATATAATCCGTAGCAGTAAAGTTTTTTACCTCACATGCAAAACGAGTTTTGAACTTGGTCACATCAAAATGTGTGATAGGCGCCGCCCCGCTAACTCCGTTAACTAGGGAGGTCCAATATTCTTCAATATTATTACCAATTGGTGTCAATGCACCAAGTCCAGTTACTACAACTCGTTTTAATTGCATATAAATGTTACTTTTTAGCTTCTTCTATATAGCTAATCGCTTGACCAACAGTACCGATATTTTCTGCTTGATCGTCTGGAATTTGAATATCAAATTCTTTTTCGAATTCCATAATCAACTCAACAG
>CATISV010000190.1 GCA_949541125.1 Flavobacterium sp. SCGC AAA160-P02 | reverse complement strand
GCAATGGTCATAGGACCAACCCCTCCTGGAACAGGAGTTATATATGCTGATTTTTTTGATACTTCATTAAAATCAACATCTCCTACTAAGCGATATCCATTCTTTTTTGTTCTATCTTCGATTCTTGTAATTCCAACATCTATAACAGTTACATGATTTTTTACCATATCGGCTGTTAAAAATTCGGGTATTCCAAGAGCGGCAATAATAATGTCAGCTTGTAAAGTGATTTCTTTTAAATTTTTAGTCCTACTATGTGTAATGGTTACGGTAGCATTCCCTGTTTTTCTTTTTTGAGAGAGTAAAATACTCATTGGGCTACCAACAATATGGCTTCTTCCAATCACGACAACATGTTTACCAGAAGTTTCAACCTGGTATCTATCTAATAATTCTAAAATACCAAAGGGAGTTGCAGAGATAAAAGTAGGGAGATTCAGAGCCATTTTTCCAACATTAGTAGGGTGAAAACCATCTACATCCTTATCCGGATCAATCGTCATCAGTACTTTTTGCTCATCAATATTTTTTGGTAAAGGTAACTGAACAATAAACCCATCAATATCATCATTATTGTTCAAGTCTTTAATCTGAGATAATAATTCTTCTTCTGATGTTTCTTCGGGAAGTTCTATAAGAGTAGATTGAAACCCAACTCGGTTACAAGCTTTTACTTTGGCGCCTACATAGGTTTTACTAGCCCCATCATTACCTACGATAATTGCCGCTAGATGTGGAGTTTTCTTCCCTATCTTCTTTAGTTCTGATACCTCCAATGCAATTTCATCTTTAATATCTGATGAGGTTTTCTTTCCGTCAAGTACAATCATTTTATTCAGTTTTCAGTTAGGGTTTTAAGTTTTCAATACTGGTATTTATTATCAAAGGATGATAAATTAGCCCATTCCCTTCATCATTTGCATCATTTTTTTTCCTCCTCCACCTTGCATCATTTTCATCATTTTACTCATTTGATTGAATTGTTTCATCAACTGATTCACTTCCTGAACTGAAGTTCCAGAACCCTTGGCAATTCTTTTCTTTCTACTGGCATTTATGGTGGATGGCATGCTTCTTTCTGAAGGAGTCATAGAATAAATAATAGCTTCTATCCCTTTAAAAGCATCATCATCTATATCGACATCTTTCATCATTTTATTGGCTCCAGGGATCATTCCTACCAAATCTTTCATACTTCCCATTTTTTTGATTTGATTGATTTGAGATAAGAAGTCATCAAAACCAAACTGATTTTTTGCAATTTTTTTTTGAAGTTTTCTCGCTTCAGCCTCGTCATATTGTTCTTGAGCTTTTTCCACAAGAGAAACAACATCGCCCATTCCCAATATACGATCTGCCATACGATCTGGATAAAACACATCGATAGCTTCCATTTTTTCACCTGTCCCTATAAACTTAATAGGTTTGTCAACTACAGATTTAATGGATAATGCGGCACCTCCACGGGTATCACCATCCAACTTTGTTAGGATAACTCCGTCAAAATTTAAAACATCATTGAAGGCTTTTGCAGTGTTGACTGCATCTTGACCAGTCATAGAATCAACAATAAATAATGTTTCTTGAGGATTGACAGCTTTATGAATATTAGAAATTTCAGTCATCATGGATTCATCAATCGCTAAACGACCTGCTGTATCTATAATGACAACATTTTTGCCTGTTGCTTTTGCATGTTTAATGGCGTTTACTGAGATATCTACCGGATTTTGATTTCCAACCTCTGCATATACTTCTACACCTACTTGTTCTCCAACAACTTGTAATTGATTGATGGCTGCTGGTCTATACACATCACAACCCACCAATAAAACTTCTTTTGATTTTTTGGTTTTTAAGAATTTAGCAAGTTTACCAGAGAATGTAGTTTTCCCTGAACCTTGAAGTCCAGACATTAAAATTACCGTTGGATTTCCTCCTAAATTAACCCCAACAGTATCTCCACCCATTAACTCTGTTAATTCATCTTTGACCAATTTAACCATTAATTGACCAGGATTCAAAGTGGTTAAAACATTTTGACCTAGAGCTTTTTCTTGGACTCTTTTCGTAAAATTTTTAGCAATTTTAAAATTAACATCAGCATCTAGTAGCGCTCTTCGTACTTCTTTTAATGTTTCCGCTACATTAACCTCTGTAATCCTTCCATGACCTTTCAGAGTATGTAAGGCTTTATCTAATTTTTCACTTAATTTATTGAACATAGGACGTTACTTTTTTGCAAGCAACAAATATAAAAAAAATACATGCATTTTTCTTATTAAAAATAGTACTTGCTGCTCTAAAAGTAACAATATAAAGTTACATAATATGTAATAATTATATCACCATAGAAAGAATTAACCCGCAGTTATGATTTTTTTTATGACAATAAATTCCTTTCTGTCATTAATTTAATGTTGTCTAAAAATGGTTTCTAAGAATGATAATAAAGTTAGATTTGAATCATTAAAAATTTAAACTAACTTTGAATTAAAATGAAAATAAATTTTATAGTAGAATACATATCCATATAAAACTGGGATATTTTTTCAAACTTATTGTTCTTTTTGAAGTTAGATACATATAATACATGAAGAAAAATATTACGATTAAGGAGTTGTCTAAAATTTTAGAGGTTTCGATCTCAACTGTGTCGAAGGCTTTAAATGATAGTTATGAAATTAGCGATAGTACGAAACAAAGAATTAAAGAAGCAGCGAAGTTATATAACTATAAGCCGAACAAACTCGCCGTTAATTTAAAATCTGGAAAAACAAATACTATTGGTGTTGTTTTACCGAGTATTAAAAATTTTTTTTTAGCAAGAATACTAAGAGGTATTGAAATTGTAATTGCTAAGACCCAATACAATATCATTATTAGTATTACTAACGAATCTTATGAGAAAGAGGTTCAATCTGTTCAAACATTATCTAATGGTCTTGTAGATGCAATCATTATTGCCGTATCAGAAGAAACACAAATTAAAAAAAACTTTTCTCACTTACGTGGTTTAGAGGGTGAAACACCATTGTTAATGGTTGATCGTATTGTAGATTCAATACCCTGTGATAAGGTACAAGTTGATGATTTTAATGCTGTTTTTAATGCCGTAAATCAATTAGTTTCTGAGGGAAGAAATAGTATAGCTTTAGTATCATGCATTGATAATTTAAATGTTGGTAAATCCAGGACTAAAGGTTATAAAGCCGCCATAAAAAACAAACAAGAATCTATAATTATTAAAGGTTCAGAAGAGCATATAGAAAAAGAATTATCTCAATTGATTGAATTACAAAAGATAGATGCCATTATGGCTATTGATCAGGAGTCCTCACTTGCAGCTTTTAGAGCAGGAAAAAAGAAAAAAGTTCTTAATAATAGAGCTATTTCTCTTATCGGCTATACAAGCACGGTAATTTCAGAACATCTAACACCACAACTAACAACGATTAATCAACACGGGAAAAGAGTTGGTATAACCTCGGCAAAACTACTTTTGGAAAGATTAGATAATGTACTTGATGAGCCAAAATCTGTCATTATTAATTCTACAGTTCAAAAAAGATTGACTAGCTAGTTAATTTATCGTTTTATTTTTCTGTAGTCTTCTTTCTTAAATTTTAGAGCAGCCCCATTTATACAATGTCTTTCACCTGTTGTATTTTGTGGTCCATCGTTGAAGGAGTGACCCAAATGTCCACCACAAGTTGCGCATTTTAATTCGGTTCTAGCATAGCCTATTTTATAATCCACATCTAGATCTACATTTTTTATAATTGCCCTATCAAACGAAGGCCATCCAGAACCAGAATCATATTTGTAATCAGATTTGTAAAGAGGGGTATTACACGCGGCACATACGTAGATTCCTTTCTCTTTGTTGTCATTTAATGGGCTTGAAAAAGGTCTTTCTGTTCCAGCTTCCCTAAGAACATAATATTGGATATTTGTTAGTTGTTTTTTCCACTCAGTTTCTGTTTTGATAATAGTATATTTATTGTTCTTTTTTATTTCTGATTTCTGAGCAATTCCAGAACAACTTACTAAAATGGTAATAGATATTAATGATATTATTTTTTTCATACATGCTGTATTATAAATTCTACACTTTTATTAATAACCTCTTTATTTCTTAAAATTTTCGAGTGGCCCAACCCATTTGTTATTAATAAGCTTCCTTTTTTTAGATTTTCTTGAATTCTATATGCACAACTAATAGGAACATCTCCATCAATCATGTCGTGAATAACCAGTACTGGGATTTTTATTTTTTTAGCAACTAAACTACAAGAATAATCATCAATATTGATTCCCCATTTTTTTTCGAGGCCTCTTCTAATTTTTATGGCTGTTTTCTCCTTCAACAATAAATTTTTTGAAAAATTTTTGATAATATCAGAGATTTTATCTCCAGAACTAATAGCTACTAATGCTTTTATTGTTAAAAAATCTGAACAAGCATTATATAGGTTTATCGCTCCAAATGAATGACCAATAGCTGCCTCAAAAGGTCCATAGGTACTGTTAATTTGTTTTATGGTTGTTAAAAAGTCAACCATCATTGCTGTTTTACCAGAGGATTTTCCATGTGATGGACCATCAAAAGAAATAATCATATAGCCTTTTTCCAATAATTTATCAGCAAATGCATATAACTGTGTACTTCTTCCACACCAGCCATGAACTAATAATACTTTCTTTTTAGAATACCCATAGGAAACTATTTCAATTTCTTTTTTAATTTCAGGGACGGATAAACGTTTTTTTTGAGCACTTTTTAACATATGTTGTTCATAGGTTGGTATAGAAAAATTTATTGGAGTTATAAATAACTTCCTTGCAAATGAGGCAGCCAGATTACTAGATATAAATTCTAAACTTTTTGCAATCAAGACTACAAGTTTAGGAATCATTAAACTAGGAGGTAGAGGTTTGTTATTTTTTGAATAATCCAATAAATTATTTTTAAAAACTTT
>CATISV010000189.1 GCA_949541125.1 Flavobacterium sp. SCGC AAA160-P02 | reverse complement strand
TTACTTTTTAGCTTCTTCTATATAGCTAATCGCTTGACCAACAGTACCGATATTTTCTGCTTGATCGTCTGGAATTTGAATATCAAATTCTTTTTCGAATTCCATAATCAACTCAACAGTATCTAAAGAATCTGCTCCTAAGTCGTTAGTGAAACTAGCTTCTGTAGTTACTTCATTATCGTCAACTCCTAATTTGTCTACGATAATCGCTTTTACTCTTGATGCAATGTCTGACATAATTTATTTATTTTTAAATTTAAAATCGAAGCAAAAATACAAATCTTATTAGTTTAAACGAATTTTTCCCCAAGAAATGACCCCTAAAAATATAATTTTGTTTATGATCTTTAATTTATAAATTAGAATCTCAACTATTATTCTTTCTTTTGTATCTGAAATGTGTGTCAAATGAAAAGAGTTGTTATTTTTGCTTCTGGTGCTGGTTCTAATGGAGAAAACATTATTAACTACTTCCAAGATTCTAAAAAAATTACAATACAGAAAGTATTTTGTAATAAAAAAGGGGCGGGTATTTTTGATCGATGTAAACGATTAGGTGTTCCTTGTGAATTATTTTCTCGTGAACACTTTTATGACACAAATGATATATTAAATTCCCTTTTAAAAATTACAGATTTTATTATCTTGGCTGGATTTTTATGGAAAATTCCTGAATCTATCGTAGATGCTTTTCCAAAAAAAATTATAAATATTCATCCTTCCTTACTACCAAAGTATGGCGGTAAAGGAATGTATGGAATGAATGTGCATAAGGCTGTAAAAGATAACGATGAGAAAGAAACAGGAATTACTATTCATTTTGTCAATAAAAAATATGATGAAGGAACCATTATTTTTCAAGCAAAAACTCGATTAGAAGAGTTTGATTCTATAGAAGATATTGCGAAAAAAATTCAGCTATTAGAAGCGAAATATTTTTCCAAAATTATTGAAAAAACCATTTTTAAAAATGACAACTAAAAAACATTATGTTGTTTGGAAGGGAAAAGAAACGGGTGTTTTCTCTTCATGGGAGGTGGTCAAAGTCTTGGTACAAGGTTTTGAGGGTGCAGAATACAAAGCTTTTACTAATAAGGCTGATGCCGACAAAGCTTTTAAAAAAACATTTTCAGATTACAAAGGGACAAATACAAAAAAAACAATCCTATCAGAGACCGAAAAAGCAGAATATGGAGTTCCTATAAAAGATAGCTTAACCGTTGATGCCGCTTGTGGTGGAAACCCGGGTAAGATGGAATATCGAGGAGTTTTACATAGTAACAAACAAGAAGTTTTTAAAAATGGCCCTTTTGAAAATGGCACCAATAATATTGGAGAGTTTTTAGCGCTTGTTCACGGAATAGCATTCCTTAAGAACAAAGGATTATATACGATGCCTATTTATTCGGACTCAAAAACCGCCTTGTCTTGGGTTAAAAAGAAAGCCTGTAGAACTCGTATTACTTTTGACTCTTCTAATACCGATCTCTTAGAGCTAATACATCGAGCTGAAAAATGGCTTACTGAAAACTCTTACAGAAATCCACTTCTAAAATGGAAAACCAAAGCTTGGGGAGAAATTCCGTCAGATTTCGGAAGAAAATGATCTTTTCTTTTTTAATATTCTTCGATAAAAAGAAAAATCATTTATCCTTTTAAGCTTGCTAATAGGTATTGGCGATTCATTCTTGCAATATTTTCTAAAGAAATTCCTTTAGGGCACTCTACCTCACATGCTCCTGTGTTTGTGCAGTTTCCAAATCCTTCCTCATCCATTTGTTGCACCATGTTTAAAACACGTTCTGTAGCCTCTACTTGCCCTTGTGGCAATAAGGCATATTGTGAAACTTTTGCGGAAACAAACAACATGGCGCTGGAGTTTTTGCAAGAAGCGACACAAGCTCCACAACCTATACATGTTGCTGCATCCATTGCCTTGTCTGCCGCATTTTTTGAAATAGGAATTGAATTTGCGTCTTGCGTATTTCCTGACGTATTTACAGAAATAAACCCTCCAGCATGTTGAACTCGATCAAAAGCACTTCTATCAATAACTAAATCTTTAATTACTGGAAATGATTTCGCTCTAAAGGGTTCAATGAAAATAGTATCCCCGTCTTTAAACATCCTCATATGAAGTTGGCATGTTGTAATTCTTCTGTCAGGACCATGAGCTTCTCCATTAATATACAAAGAACACATGCCACAGATTCCTTCTCTACAATCATGATCAAAAGCTATTGGAGAATCGCCCTTTTCAATTAATTCATTATTTAACACATCTAACATTTCAAGAAAAGACATATCTGGAGAGACATTAGAAATTTGATAATCTACCAATTTTCCTTTGTCGTTTGCATTTTTTTGACGCCAAATTTTTAATTTTAAATTCATCTCTCCCTACTTATTTATATGATCTTTCTTTAACTTCAATATTATCATAAACTAGTGGTTCTTTGTGCAATACAGCATCTTTTGGAGCTCCTTTATACTCCCAAGCAGAGACAAACTGAAATTCTTTTCGCCGTTTTGCCTCTCCTTCTGGTGTTTGATATTCTTCTCTAAAATGACCTCCTGCAGATTCTTCTCTTAATAAAGCATCTTTTGCAAATAATTCTCCTAATTCCAGAAAGTCTGACACACGTTCCGCTTTTGCTAATTCTTCATTAAATTCGTCTGCTGCTCCCGGAACTAAAACTTCTTCATAAAATTCTTTACGTAATAAAGAAATTTCTTCTATAGCATTTTTTAATTCTTTTTCGTTACGAGACATTCCACATTGATTCCACATAATTTTACCTAAGCGCCTGTGGAAATAATCAACAGATTTGGATCCTTTGTTATTAATCAAATGAGCTGTTTTGTCTCTCACTTTTTTCTCAGCCTCTTCAAATTCGGGTCCGTCGGTAGAAATTGGCCCTGTTCTAATATCATTTGATAAGTAATCTCCGATTGTATAAGGAAGCACAAAATAGCCATCAGCTAAGCCTTGCATTAAGGCAGAAGCTCCTAACCTATTTGCTCCGTGATCTGAAAAATTAGCTTCACCAATTGCATACAGTCCAGGAACTGTTGTTTGTAAATTGTAATCAACCCAAATTCCTCCCATAGTGTAATGTACGGCAGGATAGATCATCATAGGTGTTTCGTATGGATTTTCGTCTACGATTTTCTCATACATTTGAAATAAATTCCCATATTTTGCTTTGACAACTTCTTTTCCCAGCTTCCTTACTAAATTTATGTCGTCTTCATTGAGTCCTTTTACGTGAGCTTGTTCTTTTCCATATCTTTCAATTGCTGCAGCAAAATCTAAGTATACTGCTTCTCCAGTAGCGTTAACACCATATCCAGCATCACATCTTTCTTTTGCCGCTCTAGAAGCAACGTCTCGAGGAACTAGATTACCAAAAGCTGGATATCTTCTTTCTAAATAATAATCTCTATCTTCCTCAGCTAATTCGGGGGGCTTTAACGTCCCAGATCGTATTGCCTCAACATCTTTTTTATGTTTAGGAACCCAAATACGTCCATCGTTTCGTAAGGATTCAGACATCAAGGTTAATTTAGATTGGTGATCTCCGGAAACAGGAATACATGTTGGATGAATTTGAGTATAACAAGGATTCGCAAAATAAGCCCCTCGTTTATGAGCCCTCCAGGCAGCTGTTACATTACTACCCATGGCATTTGTAGACAAGAAAAACACATTTCCATATCCTCCAGTACCTAAAACAACTGCATGGGCAGAATGTCTTTCAATTTCTCCGGTAACAAGATTTCGTGTAATGATTCCTCTCGCTTTTCCATCTATGATAACAACATCTAACATTTCGTGTCTGTTGTACATTTTTATTTTTCCTCGACCAATTTGTCGATTCATTGCTGAATAAGCACCTAATAGTAACTGTTGTCCTGTTTGTCCTTTCGCATAAAATGTTCTTGAGACAAGAACTCCTCCAAAAGATCGATTGTCTAGCAATCCACCATAGTCTCGAGCAAAAGGAACTCCTTGTGCTACGCATTGATCAATAATATTTGCAGAAACTTCAGCTAAACGATATACGTTAGCTTCTCTAGAACGATAATCACCTCCTTTTACTGTATCATAGAATAGCCTATAGGTTGAGTCTCCGTCTCCTTGATAATTTTTAGCTGCATTGATTCCTCCTTGAGCAGCGATTGAATGTGCTCTTCGTGGTGAGTCTTGAAAACAAAAAGCTTTCACATTATAACCTAATTCTGCTAGGGTTGCAGATGCAGATCCTCCTGCTAAACCTGTTCCTACAACGATAATGTCTATAAGTCTTTTATTTGCTGGGTTTACTAAATTAATATCATTTTTATGTTTTGTCCATTTTTGTGCTAATGGTCCCTTGGGTATTTTTGCATCTAAAGAAACTGAAAAAAGATCGTTAAAATCGATGGTAGCCGTTTTTTCAACATCAAAGCTTTTGACTTTTTTCTTTAAGGTTTTATTCTTTTTTTTATGATTGGGATCTGTTTCTTTAATAGGGGATCGGGCAAATGACTTGTGCCAATCTGAGTCCCAATCCTTTAACTTACATTTAACTCCAGTACTTTTTTTTATAATTTTTGTGTTTTGCGTTTTTGAGCATTTATGATAGTATCTAATACATATCATTAGCTCGTCTGAAGGCTCGTACTGTGATTTGGGCTTCCTGTAATTTAAGGAATATGTTATTTTTTTACCTCTCATAAAAAGATTTGACAAATATAATAAATAAATTTATTAAACCGATACTGTTTGTAACACATTTTTAACACTATAACTTTTTTAATTGTAACACTTTTGTAACACTAAGCGTGTTTTTTCTACTATTTTAAATGATGAAACAAGGCGATAAAAATAAATCCTAAAGGGATTCCTATCGCATAAATTTTTGATCCTGCTTTTAATCCTTTTATATATTTATTGTTTGCTCCGATAGATTGAAAAGCTGAATTAAAACCGTGCAACAAGTGAAGTGCTAAAAAAACAAAGGCTACACAATATGCTGCAACCCTATATGGATTATGAAATTTTTCAACAAGTTCCTCAAAATATCGATACTCTCCATTATGCATACCACTCATATCTCCTTGTATATATTTTATATTAATTTCTGGAATCCAAAAATCGATAAAATGTAATACAACAAAAGCTAAAATCGCCATTCCGCTCCAAATCATATTTCTGCTCATCCAAGAAGAATTTGCTCCACCATTATTTTTTACATATTTAATTTGACGTGATCTATTGTTTTTTATTTCTAAAACAAATCCCATAACAAAATGAAAAACAACTCCAAAAATTAAAACCGGTTGTAAAGCATATTGAACTATCCAGAAAGTTCCCATAAAGTGAGAGACTTCATTAAATGCATTAGGGCTGAATACTGAAAGTATATTGATTGCAAAATGTTGTAATAGGAAAACCATAAGAAAAAGTGCAGAGATTGCCATCGCAAACTTTCTCCCAATTGAAGAACTTAACATTCCATTCATTTTGTAGATAATTATCAATACAAAGGTAATCTAAAACAACTATCTAAACAAAGAAATGGCTTTCGGTTGATGTTTATTTAGAACATATATAAATAAAAAGTTACTGGGCTTAAAATGGGAGTATGTGAAAGCTTATTTAATAATAAAAATTTCAATTCGTCTATTATTCGACCTTCCTTTCCTCGTTAAATTCGTATCTACAGGTTCGGATTCTCCGAAGCCTATAGCCTCCATCCTACCTCTTGAAATCCCACTATCAATGAAATAATTCCTAACTGCGTAGGCTCTTCTATTTGAGAGATTTCTATTGTATTCATAACTCCCTATACTGTCAGTATGACCAATGATTTTAAACTTTATATTCTTTGGCATCTCATTTAACAGCTTAATGATTTCAATTAAATGAGGGTATGTGCTTTGAGTAAAATTATAATTACCCGATTCAAATTTTATTTTTTTAGAAAGACTGATCAAATCTTGTTGTTGCTCTACCGCTAATTTCTCCTCTTTTATTATTGTTTGCTTTATAGTCTCCTGCTTTTTTTCTATAGGGCAACCATTATTTGATGGCGACCCTGAAATATTAGGACAATTATCTGCTCTATTTATCACGCCATCTTTATCTGTATCAGTATATGGACAGCCGTTGTTGTCAGGGAATCCAGCATCATTAGGGCACATATCCTTTAAGTCTGATATTGAATCTCCATCAGAATCAGAATCTAAATTATCCGCTTTGCTAGGTTTAATAGGAGTCTTTTCTTTACTTGACAAGCCTCTTTTATTGGACAACTTAATGATGAGACTCATAGAATATTGTAAATGTGGAGTGTCTAGCATTTGAGAGGTCGTATTCAGAGACCTTTCTCTCATAAGAATTTCATCTTCAATATTATCCGAGTTAGAATTTAGCGGGTTTTTTGCAACAACCTCAAAATTTAATCCTACAGTTTCGGAAAGCCATATTGATGTTCCTAGAGCATAATTAAGGGAAAACGAATTATCACTTATTTTAAAGTAACCTACCCCTCCCTTTCCATAAATGTCTAACCAATGAAGATTTGATGTTACTTTAAAAAATTCATCTAAGTAAAATTTTAATCCAAGGTCAAATGAATAGTAAGCTGTATTAACTAAAAAACTATTCCCATCTATAATTCCATTCTCAGCATTCCAATAATTAATGCTTGCTAAAGCATCGATTCCAATATAATTATTAATTCTTTTCCCAAGGCCCACAACCAAAGGAATTTTTCCATATGCGTGATTTTCAGGCTGTGTCAATCCTTCAAAAAGATCAACATCGCCGCTGTTGTCAACTAAGTTAATCCCAATTTTAAAATTCCATGCATGTCTTGTATGGCTCTGTGAGTATCCATCCAAACAAAATAAAAAAAAGGCTAATGCAAAAAGTATATCTTTCATAAAGCGAAATTAGGTGTAACGCTCGGGGATATGAAAGTTATAATGCGTTCAAAATTAGTTCTCAAATTTAATAATTTCTGTCAAAAAAATACCCTTTTCATAAAAAATCTTTTAGAAAATTATATTTCTTTCCTTATTTTTTGTGCTCCGGACCAAAACAATTGTAGTACATAAGTTTTTGAATTTCAACAAAATTTTGAAAGAGTTCTTTCGTTTTTTTTCTCTTTATAATTGGGTACATTTGCATATAAATCAATCTAGAATGAAATACAACACAATAGACACGAGGCTTTTTATTAAAAACAGGCGCAACTTTATGGATCAAATGAAACCAAGTAGCCTTGCTGTTTTTAACTCTAATGATATATATCCTATTAGTGCTGATAGTACCATGCCTTTTGAGCAGCACAGAGACATCTTTTATTTAAGTGGAGTTGATCAAGAGGAAAGTGTGTTGGTATTGTTTCCAGATTCGCCAAAAGAACAACATCGAGAAATTTTATTTTTAAAAGAAACGAATGACCATATTGCTGTTTGGGAAGGAGAAAAATTAACAAAAAAATCGGCCTTTAAAACTTCTGGAATAAAAACTGTGTATTGGCTAAAAGATTTAGAAAAAATTTTGTTCGAACTATCTACCCAATGTAACACATTCTATATTAATACCAATGAACACTACAGGGCTACTACAGAAACTGAAACAAGAGAAGACCGTTTTACAAAGTGGTTGTTAGCCAAATATCCCGCTCATTCTGTCGCTAAAAGCAATCCTATTTTACAACAATTACGATCTGTAAAAGATAAAATTGAGTTAGATTTAATACAGAAAGCTTGTGATATTACTGAAAAAGGGTTTCGAAGGGTTTTATCTTTTATAAATCCTGGGGTTTGGGAATTTGAAATTGAAGCAGAGCTTGCTCACGAGTTTTTAAGAAATCGTTCGAAAGGTTTCGCTTACACCCCTATAATCGCATCTGGTAATAATGCGAATGTATTGCATTATATCGAAAACAATCAGCAATGTAAATCTGGTGATTTGATTTTGCTTGATGTCGCTGCAGAATACGCAAATTATAAAAGTGATTTAACAAGGACTGTACCTGTCTCAGGTAGATTTACAGACCGACAAAAAGCAGTTTATAATGCTGTAAACTCGGTTAAAAAAGAGGCCACAAAATTACTAGTCCCGGGAACACTTTGGGCAGAATATCATGTAGAAGTGGGCAAACTAATGACTTCACAATTGTTAGGTTTGGGTTTATTAGACAAAGCGGATGTGCAATCCGAAGATAAAGATTGGCCTGCCTACAAGAGGTATTTTATGCACGGAACTTCTCATCATATTGGACTAGATACTCATGATTATGGTTTACTTCATGAACCAATACAAGCAAATATGGTATTTACTGTAGAGCCAGGAATATACATTCCAAAAGAAGGTTTTGGTGTTCGCTTAGAGGACGATGTTGTTGTACAACCTTCAGGAGAACCTTTTAATTTAATGGGAAATGTTCCTGTTGAGGCAGATGAAATTGAAGAATTAATGAATAAGGATTGAAATACTCTTTACTAGAAATTTCTAGGAGAGAGGCTATTTAAAAATCCAATAGTTTTTGAATTAAACCTATCAGGCTGCTCAACGTTAACTATATGACCACAATTATTGATAATGTATAATGTTGACTTTATGTGCCTATTTACAACTCTTTTTATAGAGGGTAAAAACAGGTAATCTTGTTCTCCCATAATATAAAGCGTAGGTATTTTAATATCCTTGACTCTAAAAAACTTCAATAATGGATTAATCTCTGCTGTTAATTTAAACCATCGAATAAATTCTTTTTGATATAGTTTTTTTGCTTCATTCACAAAGAGAATTCTGGATTGTTTGTGATTTTTCTTAGGCATAATAATAAATGCAAAAAGCTTGTAGAGCATCATATAGGGCACCACTGACTTAAAAATATTTCCTATTCGCATCAAAATTTGTGAGCGAATGTTTAATTTTAAAATGGCTCCCGCCAGCACCATACTTTCGACAAGTTCCGGTTTTTGTTCGGCCAGGTTTCTAATCAAAATTGTTCCCAAAGATATTCCAATAAAGTGGGCTTTTTTAATTTTTAAATAATCTAAAACTTCTAAAATATCTTCTGTGATAGCATTAAAAGTATACTCGTCATTGAATGTGTCGTTTATGCTAGGCTTACTCTTTCCGTGTCCTCTAAGATCTATAACCAATACATTAAACTCTTTTTTAAAGAATCTTACTTGTCTAAACCAAATAGAGCTGCTTCCCCCAGCGCCATGAACAAAACAAACCCACTTTGCTGAATCTTCGTTTAAATATGTATAATAATTTAGCATAATTGTTGAGCACAAATATACATAGTTTAAATGTGTTTAAGCTCCTTTAGTCTCTGGACTTCGGTTTAATTCATATAGATTTAACAGTAAAAAACTTAGAGCTGAAGGAATAACCCATCCTAAACTTTGTGATGATAAAGGAATCCATGATGTTAGATGCAACAACCATTCTTTTTCTAAAAAAAAGAGAAGAAAATCTGGAATACTAAAAACAAATGCTACAATCACAACCCCCCTAAAAACAAGTTTTGAAGCGAATCGTTTTGAAATAATATTTAAAAAAATTAGTGCAATCGTTATTGGATAAATAAACATCAAGATTGGAATCGCTATTGTAATAATAAAATCTACCTTGAAATGACCAATTAAGACACCCAAAAAACAACATATAAAGGCCGTAAAAACATAGGCCTTTTTTGACTCTCTAAAAATTTCTTTTACATAATCTGAAGCTCCTGTTATAATTCCAACAGCAGTCGTAAAACAGGCAAGGGATACCAAAACACTTAAAAAAGAAGCCCCTACATTTCCTAGTATCTGTGTGCTTAAACTGGTTAAAATTTCTATTCTTGAAGCATTTTGAGAAAATGATGAGCCTAATAAGGCTCCACTAATAATTAATCCTCCATAAATCAACAACAGTCCTGCTCCAGCAATAAAACCCGATTTTGTAATAAGTTCTTTTTTTGCTTTGTAAGAGGTATGTCCTCTAGCATTTAAGGAGATAATAATGACCGCTCCAACAACAACTCCTCCTATCGCGTCAAAGGTTTGATATCCTTCTAAAATGCCTGCTACAAAAGGGGATTGATAATTGGATATGGTAAGCTCCTCCGTAAATGAAAATAAGGACAATGAAATCATTATCAATAAAATAACTACAATGATCGGCGTTAAAACTTTTCCTGTAAGAGTCACTATTTTAGATCTATTAATCACAAAAAGAAAAATCAAAAGAAAATAAATACTACTTGTTAATAATGGACTTGTTCCAAAAATAGGGCTTATCGCCATTTCATGAGTTACAGATGCAGTTCTTGGTGCGGGAATTGTGACAGCAATAATATAGATAAAAATACAATAGATTGAGCTAAACCAAGGCGACACCTTTTTGCCTAAATCATAAAGCGTCCCCTGAACTTTTGCATGGGCAAAAATTGCTAATATGGGGATAATGACCGCTGTAATAATAAACCCTAGAAGTACTAACCACCAGTGAGCTCCAGAGTTTGCTCCCAAATAAGGAGGAAGAATCAAATTTCCTGCACCAAAAAAAAGGGAAAAAAGAGCAAAACCACTAATCCAAATTTCTTTGTTTTTGTTCATTTTTATTCGTTTTTTTATCAAAAAGAGGGAAAAACTAATCATTTTGATCAATTTTTAGCTCATAATGATTAATTTTTAATTTCTAGATAAAAAGTCAAAAATAGTAAACTGACCCTAATATATATTCTCAAAAACCGTGATAATTAATCTGGTTATGCTGACCACAATAAAAAACAGTAACTATTGTAAGTATTGCCTATTTTTTATCAGAAACTTCGAAAATAAGTAGAAGAAAATACAGAGCAAACTATCCGATAGACACGAAAGATACATATTTTTGTATTATGGAAAAATCTTTGTTTTTTAAAAACATTAAAATATCTTTTCTTGATTGTGGAAATGGACCTGTTGTTGTTTTTTTACATGGTTTTCTGGAGAATAACACCATGTGGAAAGATCTAATTCCAGAAATATCAAAAAAAAATAGGGTTATTGCCATAGATTTATTAGGGCATGGAAAAACAGGTTGTTTGGGATATATTCATTCTATGGAAATGATGGCTGAAGTCGTATCTGCTGTATTAAAATCCTTAAGGATTCGAAAAATCACACTTATAGGTCATTCCATGGGTGGTTATGTTTCTTTGGCCTTAACAGAAAGATATCCTGAAATGATTAGAGGCTTATGCTTGTTAAATTCTAGCTCATTATCCGATACTTCAGCACGAAAAAAATTACGTGTACGAGCTAATAAAATGGTGAAGAGCAATTTTGAGAATATGGTGAGAATGTCTTTTGTTAATTTATTTTGTGAAGAAAGCAAGACGGCCTTCAAATCTAAGATAGAAAATGCGCTAGGTGAAGCTTTAAAAACTCCATTGCAGGGATATATTGCGAGTCAAGAAGGTATGAGGGTTCGCTTAAATAGAATGTGGGTTTTAAAGAACAATCGTTTTAAAAAATTATTTATCCTGGGTAAGAAAGATCCTGTTTTATCTGAAAGTGAAACTCTCGCGGAAGCTAAAAAAACACAGTCAGAAGCTGTTCTGTTATCTGGAGGCCATATGAGTCATATTGAAAATACAGACAGTTTAATTAAAGCCTTGAATAGGTTTATTAAGCAGTCCCTAAACTATTAAATTTAACCTCTAATCATTTGCTAGTGAGTTCCATCCTTGTGCTTTCAGCTCCAATTCTTGACCGGCTCTTGTTACTAAATTTAATCCTGCTAATTTTTCGGTAATATGTCCAATAACGGAAAGGTGTGGGTTTCCTTTTATTTTTTCAAAATCCGCAACAGGAACTGTAAACAATAGTTCATAGTCTTCTCCACCACTTAATGCAACCATTGTGCTGTCTAAATCAAATTCTTCACAAGTAGAAATTACTTGAGGATCTAATGGTATTTTATCCTCATAAATCTTGCACCCTACATTACTTTTAGAACAGATATGCATTATCTCAGAGGATAAACCATCGGAAATATCAATCATTGCTGTTGGTTTTACATTAAGTTCTTTTAAAAGAGATCGAATATCTTTTCTTGCCTCTGGTTTTAATTGTCTTTCAATAAGGTATGTGTAGTTATCTAAATCTGGTTGGTTTTTTGGGTTCACCTTAAAGACTTGTTTTTCTCTTTCAAGCACCTGAAGGCCTAAATAAGCCGCTCCTAAGTCCCCTGAAACAACTATTAAATCTGTTTCTTTGGCTCCGTTTCTATATACAACATCTTCTTCAGAAACCTTGCCAATCGCGGTAATAGAAATTAAAATCCCTTTTGCTGAGGAGCTTGTATCTCCTCCTATTAAGTCAATCTTATAGGTTTCACAAGCCAAACGGATGCCAGCATATAATTCTTCAATCGCTTCAAGAGTAAAACGATTAGAAACAGCAAGCGATACTGTAATTTGTTCAGCTTTGCCATTCATAGCATAGAGATCGGATAAGTTCACCATAACAGACTTATATCCTAAATGCTTTAGCGGCATATAGCTCAAATCAAAATGAATACCTTCCACCATTAGGTCTGTGGTAATTAGTGTTTGTTTTTCAGAACTCCCCAGCACAGCTGAATCATCTCCAACCCCCTTTATAGTTGACTCATGTGAAAGTTTAGTATGCTTTGTTATGTGTTCAATTAATCCAAACTCTCCAAGTTCTGACAAAGGTGTTTTTGCTTGATTTTTATCCTCTAACATCTTACAAAGATATGCACATCCAGAGAATAATCTGGTAGATTATTCTAGGATTCTCTTTTTTGATTAATTGTTTATTTAAAAACATTGCTAAGCGCCTGTGAAAAGTGAATTTTACTCCCTTAAGAGTTGGTCTAGAATGTCATCTAAGTTATGACTAATAAAAAACCATTATATATACTATTATTTTCAATAATTCGTTTTAACCTTAGGTATTCATTAAAAAATAAATGTAATTTGTAGTATCTTTATTTTTTGTCAAAAATTTCATATTCTTTTAAATGCTTTAATAAAAATGAAAAAAAATCTTCTGTCTCTGATTGTTTTATTAATAATGTTTTCGTGTCAAAAAACAGAATATCCATTAATAATGTCTCCTGTCATCACCTCTGGAGATACTGGAATAGATTTGGTCGAAAATACTGGTGCCGGTCAAACGGTTTATACTATTACAACCTCATCCGTTCTAGAAATAAATGGATATTATTTGAATGGACAAGATGCTGACTTATTGTCTTTAAATGATAACCAAGTAACCTTGGACGCTAATCCAGATTTTGAAACAAAATCTAGTTACAGTTTTGGGGTTACCGCTTATGATATTGATGGAAATATAAGTAATTTACAAACAGTTACATTTTCAATTATTGATGTAGATGAAACCCCTCCTTATGTTCTTGAACCTTGTGAAAATGGATTTGCTGGAGAATACCCTTGCAATAATTACGATTTAATTGCTCATATAGACATCGATGATTTAGGCGGTGTTGGGGCTTCAGGAAATGATTGTTGGGGGTGGACAGACCCGTCTACAGGAAAAGAATATGCTCTTATGGGAGTTAGCACAGGAACCTCCTTTGTTGATCTTTCTGATCTAGAATTTCCAAGAATTGTTGGATTCTTACCTACTCATACCACCAGTAGTTCCTGGAGAGATATCAAGACGTATGGAAATTATGCTTTTATAGTCAGTGAAGCCCCTGGACATGGAATGCAGGTTTTTGATTTAACCAAATTAGGAGATGTTTCATCAGATGCGTCACCCGTTACTTTTTCTGAGGATGCTCATTATGATGGGTTTGGAAGAGCTCATAATATCGTCATTAACGAATCAAAAGGTTATGCTTACGTTGTCGGAACAAATACTTTTAATGGTGGGCCTCATTTTGTTGATCTTTCAAACCCTTTAGCTCCTGTGGCTGCTGGAGGTTATGGCAATGACGCGTATTCTCATGATGCACAAGTTGTTACATATAACGGTCCAGACACAGACTACACAGGAAAAGAAATTTTAATTGGTAGCAACGAAAACGTTGTTGTTATTGTTGACGTAACAGATAAAACAAACCCAACACAAATTTCAACGATCACTTATCCCAATATAGGCTACACACACCAAGGGTGGTTCACAGAAGACTTCAATTATTTCATTTTAGGAGACGAATTAGATGAACTTAATTTTGGAGGAAACACAAAAAATATAGTCTTTGACTTTACAGATCTTGACAACCCTTCAATTCACATGGATTATATTGGGCCTACAGCAGCAATAGACCATAACGGTTATACAAGGGGAGCGCTTTATTATTTGGCAAATTATACGGCTGGAGTCAGAATTATTGACATTTCAAATATAGATCAAGAAATCATGACTGAAATAGGGTATTTTGACACCTATCCAGAAAATGATAACACCTCTTTTAGAGGAGCCTGGAATGTTTATCCTTACTTTACAAGTGAAAACATTCTAATAAATGACATCAATACCGGATTATATCTTGTTAGAAAAAGCCAATAATTTTATGAGAAAAATTTGGTTTTTTTGGGGGGCTTTGATTATTTCTAGTTGTATAAAATCCGATTCGGATATTGGCCCTGTTTCTTCTGATGGCAGTGTAGCGTTTGTGAAAACTTTTGGTGGATCTAAAAACGATGTCGCAAAATCTGCTTATGCGACGTCAGACGGAGGTTTTGTTGTTCTTGCTTACACTCAAAGTACAGATGGTGATGTTACTGGTAAAGAAGGAGATAGTTTTGATTATTGGATTCTTAAATTCGATTCAGAAGCAGACTTGCAATGGAGTAAAACCTATGGAGGTACTGGTGACGATAGAGGAAGTGACATTATTCAAACTTCTGATGGTGGATTTGCCTTGCTAGGATATACAGATAGTGTAGATGGAGATGTAACAGCAAGTCAAGGACTCAGAGATTTTTGGATTGTAAAGACAGATGCTTTTGGAAATATTTCTTGGCAAAAGTCTTTTGGGTTTTCAGGAATCGATCAAGGAACCAAGATTCTTGAAACTTCAGACAATCATCTCTTGCTTTCAGGGATTTTAGATGTAACTGCTTCAGGAGGACAAGGAAACTTTGGGCGATTCTCAACAAGACATGCTGGAGGAGATTATTGGTCGATTAAAATATCATCAAATGGAGACATCGTGTGGTCAAAATTTTATGGCGGATCTTTTACTGATAATCCTCAAGGAGTGATTGAAAATAGCAGGAATGAATTTATTATAGTTGGAGGCTCTGACAGTAATGATGTAGATATCACAAATAACAAAGGATCTTATGATTTTTGGGTAGTTAAATCTGATCATGAAGGGGAAATAATTTGGGAAAAATCTTATGGGGGTTCTGAAATTGATGAAGCAAGGGGAATTATAAGCTCAGAAGAGGGGAGTTATGTCATTGTTGGAGACACTCGGAGCAATGATCAGGACATCTCTTTGAATAATGGTGCTGCTGATCTATGGATAATTAAAATTACTGAAGACGGAGATATTTTGTGGAATCATTCGTATGGGGGTTCTAGTTTTGATGTTCCTAGATCGATTGCAAAAACTTTGGATAACGGATATATTATCTCAGGGAGTTCAAGAAGTTCTGATGGAGATGTCTCAAAAAACAACGGCCAGAATGATGCTTGGATTGTAAAAACAACGAATGATGGTCAGTTGGTTTGGGAAAAGAGCATTGGGGGATCTGAAATTGACTTTTGCTATGATTCCGTTCAACTAAATGACGGAAGTCTAATCGCTGTTGGTGAAACCTACAGTTCCGATGGTGATATTCTAGAGAATAAAGGATTTGCCGATGTACTAATTATAAAAATGAATTAAAATGAAAAACCATTTTTTAGCAATTACCTTTCTTGTCATTATGTTGAGTAGTTGTAGTGAAGATAACGACATAAGTGTAGATTCTGTTTCTGTTAGGCTAAATTTTACTCATTCATGGGGTGAGCTGGTTATAAGCAATGAGGACTTTAATGAACTAAAATTTACCACTGAAATTGGAGACCTGTTGAGTATTGGGCGTCTTCGTTATTTAATCTCTGAACTAACATTTACTCATGAAAGTGGCACTGTTACCCGTCTTGATGATTATAATTTGGTAGATGTTACCAATAATGAAGGATTGTCTTTTACAACATCAAAGGCTATTTTGCCTGGAAATTATACCAATCTTTCTTTTCGATTTGGTTTTAGCGAAGAGAACAATATTGACGGAGCTTATCCAGATTTAAATACAGCAAACTTTAACGTTCCTGGAGAAAACTCAACTCCAAACCTTGGAGGAGGATATCATTATATGCAGTTTGATGGGAGCTATCTCGACAATCTTTCAAATCAGTCGCCATTTAACTATCATGTAATTAGTGCTATTGATCTGACTAATTTAAATGAGCCTGTAGATACTTCACTAAAAATAAATATTGGTCCTTTAGTTGTTGGAGGAAGCACTAACATCGATATACAAATGGATGTTTCTGAGTGGTTTAAAAACCCAAACACTTGGGATTTAAACGAAAATGATATAAATTTAATGGGAAATTATGGTGTTCAACTATTAATGAATCAAAATGGCGCTTCCGTATTTAGCTTGGTATCCATTAGCCAATAAAGTGAGGAAAACATTCTTTTTTTTATCTGTAATAGGGCTTTTTTTTATCTCCTGTTCAGGCCCAGATGAAAATGATGATGGAGAATATACTCCAATTCCTTATTCTCTTGAAATACCAGCATTTTTTCAAGAAAAATTAATCAGTCCTTTAATCCCATCAAATAACCCTTTAACGGAAGAGGGCGTTGCTCTTGGGAAAAAATTATTTTTTGACACATCGCTCTCGGGGAACAACACTCAATCCTGTGCTTCTTGCCATAAGCCGCAAAATTCATTTACTGACAACACTCGTTTTAGTGATGGGATTGATGGGGTTTTTGGGTCACGAAATTCGATGCCTTTATTCAACTTAGCTTGGAACTTTTCGGAGCGTTTTGCTTGGGACGGTAAAGAAATCAGCCTTGAAAGACAAGCTCTTGAGCCGGTAAAAAACCCTATTGAAATGCATAGTCGATGGGCAGATGTTGCCTCCAAATTACAACAAGATCCAGAATATCCAACCTTGTTTTTAAGAGCCTTTGGAACTTCCACCATCGACTCTTCTTTAGTTACAAAAGCGATTGCTCAATTTGAAAGAATCCTTATTTCTGGAAACTCTAAATTTGATCAATACCTCCTTGGAAACAGCTCTTTAAACACTCAAGAATTAAATGGCTTCAATGTCTTTATGGATGAAGCTAGAGGGGATTGTTTTCATTGCCATGGAAGTGACAACAACCCTTTATGGACAGACAATGATTTTCATAATAATGGCCTCGACGAGGTGTTTGTTGACCTTGGGCTTGGAGCCATCACAGGCGATCCAAATGACAATGGTAAATTCCGCTCCCCGTCATTGAGAAACCTTGCTTTTACTGCTCCTTATATGCACGATGGTCGTTTTGCGACTTTAGAAGAAGTCATCAACCACTATAGTGAGGGCTTGAAAATTTCACCAACAATAGATCCTTTGATGAAAAAAGCACAGCAAGGAGGTGTTCAACTATCTGCTCAAGATAAAGAAGATTTAAAAGCCTTTTTACTAACATTGACTGATTATGATTTTATAAATAATCCTGATTTTATTAATTAATAATTTTATTAAAAAATTAAATTTGTTATTCCCTGCATTATTCATTTTAGACTTATGTCGTATCTTTGAACCAAAAATTTACATTTTTTTATAGAAACCATTATGATAAAAGTTTCAGATATTGCGAAAAAGAAAGTCATTGAATTAATGACTGATGATGGCTTTGATGCTGCAACAGATTTTGTTAGAGTTGGTGTAAAAAGCGGAGGCTGTTCAGGCCTCTCTTACAAGTTAGACTTTGATAAAAATCAACAAGAAAATGATAAGCTTTTTGAAGACAATGATGTAAAAATTGTCGTCGATAAAAAAAGTTTTTTGTATTTGATAGGAACTACATTAGATTTTTCTGGAGGGTTAAATGGAAAAGGATTTGTTTTTAAAAACCCAAACGCCAACAGAACTTGTGGCTGTGGAGAGAGTTTTTCATTATAATTAATCATTGTTAGCTAGTAAACAACTATTAAAATGAGTAAATACACTGAAGAAGATTTAAGGGAGGAGTTAAAAAACAAAGAATACGAATATGGTTTTTATACTCATATAGACAGTGAAACCTTTGCTAAGGGACTGAATGAAGATGTGGTTCGTGCAATTTCAAAAAAGAAAAACGAACCTGAATGGATGACTCAATGGCGTTTAGATGCATACCGAGCCTGGTCTAAAATGAAAGAACCTGAATGGGCAAATGTATCCTACAAAAAGCCTGAATTTCAAGCAATTTCTTATTATTCTGCTCCAAAAAAGAAGCCAAAATTAAATAGCCTTGATGAGGTTGACCCTGATTTATTAGCAACTTTTGAAAAGCTTGGAATCTCACTAGAAGAACAAAAACGCCTCGCTAATGTTGCCGTTGATATTGTAATGGACTCTGTTTCTGTAGCTACAACCTTCAAAGACACTCTTGCAAAAAAAGGGATTATTTTTATGCCAATTTCAGAGGCTATTCAAAAACATCCGGAATTGGTAAAAAAATATTTGGGCTCTGTTGTTCCTCAAAAAGACAATTTTTATGCCGCATTAAACTCTGCTGTTTTTTCAGACGGATCTTTCTGCTACATCCCAAAAGGTGTTCGTTGTCCAATGGAATTATCAACCTACTTTAGGATTAATGAAGGAGGAACAGGACAGTTTGAAAGAACTTTAGTTGTTGCTGACAAAGGAAGTTATGTTAGTTACCTTGAAGGCTGCACGGCTCCTCAGAGAGACGAAAATCAATTACACGCTGCAGTTGTAGAGCTGATTGCGTTGGATGATGCCGAAATCAAGTATTCAACAGTACAAAATTGGTTCCCTGGCGATAGCGATGGAAAGGGCGGTGTGTATAACTTTGTGACCAAAAGAGGCTTATGTGAAACCAATGCTAAAATTTCTTGGACACAAGTAGAAACAGGTTCTGCAATTACTTGGAAATATCCTAGTTGTATTTTGAAAGGGAACAATTCTGTAGGGGAGTTTTACTCAATTGCCGTTACCAATAATTTTCAGCAAGCAGATACTGGAACTAAAATGATTCATCTTGGTAAAAATACTAAATCAACAATTATTTCAAAGGGAATCTCAGCTGGAAAATCACAAAACAGTTATCGGGGTTTGGTTCAAATTAATTCAAGAGCAACAAACGCTAGGAATTTTTCACAATGTGATAGTTTATTAATGGGTAACGATTGTGGCGCACATACATTTCCTTACATCGAAGTGAAAAACAAATCAGCACAAATAGAACATGAGGCAACCACTAGTAAAATTGGAGAAGAACAATTATTTTATTGTAACCAACGAGGGATTGATACTGAAAAAGCTATTGCTTTGATTGTTAATGGTTTCAGTAAAGAAATCCTAAACATGCTACCTATGGAATTTGCCGTTGAAGCTAAAAAATTATTAGAAATTAGTTTAGAAGGAAGTGTCGGATAAAAATGAAAATGCAATGCTAAAAATAGAAAACTTACATGCCTCTGTAGAAGATAAGGAAATATTAAAAGGATTAAATTTACAAGTAAATGCTGGTGAAATACATGCAATTATGGGGCCTAATGGAGCCGGCAAAAGTACACTTGCGGCCATAGTAGCAGGAAAAGAAGAATATGAAATAAGCAAAGGAAATATTGAACTAGAAGGAGAAGATATTAGTGAACTAGCTCCCGAGGAAAGGGCGCACAAAGGAGTCTTTTTATCGTTTCAATATCCAATAGAAATTCCTGGGGTTACCGTAACAAACTTTATAAAAACAGCCATCAACGAGTCCCGTAAAGCTCAAGGGATAGAAGACATGCCCGCTAAGGACATGTTAAAAATGATTCGCGATAAGTCAGAACTTTTAGAAATTGATCGTAAGTTTTTATCTCGTTCTTTAAATGAAGGGTTTTCTGGAGGAGAAAAAAAACGTAACGAAATTTTTCAAATGGCTATGTTGAATCCTAAACTAGCCATTTTAGATGAAACGGACTCTGGATTAGATATTGATGC
>CATISV010000188.1 GCA_949541125.1 Flavobacterium sp. SCGC AAA160-P02 | reverse complement strand
TATCGATCGCCTTCATTCTCATAGACGTTTTTAATTACAGGATAGGTTAAAAGAGCATTTTTTTCAATTTTATCCTTATAATGTGACGTAATTACATCATATAATTTGTTTGTTAATTCTTGTTCTGTTAGTGAATTAAATTCCTCTTCACTGAAAGGTGATGTCATGGAAGTAAATCGGATTAATTCAAATTCGAAATTCTGAAAATCTTTTACTGCCTTATTCTGATTGATAATGGCTTCACAAGTATCAAATATCATATTAGCAATATCAATTTGTAAGCGATTTCCATCCAATGCGTGTCTTCTTCGTTTGTAAACAAACTCACGCTGGGCATTCATGATATCATCATATTCCAGTAAGCGTTTTCGAATACCAAAATTATTTTCTTCCACTTTCTTTTGAGCTCTTTCAATAGACTTGGAGATCATGGAGTGCTGAATTACTTCCCCTTCTTTTAAGCCCATCCGATCCATCATTTTAGCAATTCTATCAGAACCAAATAAACGCATTAAATTATCATCTAAAGCGACATAAAACTGAGAGGAGCCAACATCTCCTTGTCTTCCAGCTCTACCACGTAACTGTCTGTCTACCCTTCTAGAATCATGTCTTTCCGTACCAATTATTGCCAAACCTCCTGAAGCTATAACTTTGTCTGAGAGTTTAATGTCTGTTCCACGACCAGCCATGTTTGTTGCAATTGTTACAATTCCTGGATTCCCTGCTTCTGCAACCACATCGGCTTCTCTTTTATGTAGTTTTGCATTTAAAATATTATGCTTAATCTTACGCATTTGAAGCATTCTTCCCAACAGCTCAGATATTTCTACAGAAGTGGTTCCCACCAAAACAGGCCTTCCTTTATCAACTAATTGAACAATATCTTCTATGACTGCGTTGTATTTTTCACGAGTTGTTTTGTAAATAAAATCGTCTTTATCATCTCTTTGTATTGGTTTATTGGTAGGGATTTCTACAACATCTAATTTATATATTTCCCAGAATTCTCCAGCTTCAGTAATCGCAGTACCTGTCATACCTGACAGCTTACGGTACATTCTAAAGTAGTTTTGTAATGTAACCGTTGCAAAGGTTTGTGTTGCATCTTCAATTTTTACATTTTCTTTGGCTTCGATTGCTTGGTGTAATCCATCTGAGTATCGACGACCCTCCATGATACGACCTGTTTGTTCGTCAACAATCATGACTTTGTTATCCACCACAACATATTCTACATCTTTTTCAAATAGGCTGTAAGCTTTCAACAACTGATTCATTGTATGAATACGTTCACTTTTTATACTAAAATCTTTGTATAAATTTTCTTTTAATTTGGCCTTTTTCTCTGATGTTTCTTCCAATGCATCTATATGGCCAATTTCTACACCCAAATCAGGCAAAACAAAGAAGTTTTCATCACTCGTATTTGTTGATAAACTTGCAATTCCTTTGTCTGATAAATCGATTGAATTGTTTTTTTCTTCAATGACATACCACAATTCCGAATCTACTTCTGGCATTAATTTATTATTGTCTGCCATGTAGGTGTTTTCAGTTTTTTGTAGTATTTGTTTAATTCCTTCTTGAGACAAGAACTTGATGAGCGCTTTATTTTTAGGGATTCCTCTATAAACTCTCAATAATAAAAATCCTCCCTCTTTTGTATTTCCCTCGGCGATTAATTTTTTGGCTTCAGCTAAAACACCAACCAAATATCTATTTTGTTGTGTAACTAAATCATTTACCAAAGGTTTTAACTCATTAAACTCATGACGATCTCCTTGGGGGACTGGACCAGATATTATCAAGGGAGTTCTAGCATCATCAATCAGTACAGAATCTACCTCATCAATAATTGCATAATTAGGTGCTCGTTGTACTAAATCTTTTTTAGAACTTGCCATATTATCTCGTAGATAATCAAATCCAAATTCATTGTTAGTGCCATACGTAATATCTGCATTGTATGCTTTTCTTCTTTCCTCTGAGTTAGGTTGGTGAAAGTCAATACAATCTGTACTTAAACCGTGAAACTCAAATATAGTAGCCATCCACGCTCTATCACGTTTCGCTAGGTAATCGTTCACTGTAACTAAATGCACGCCTTTACCGGTTAGTGCATTAAGATAAACGGGCAGTGTAGAAACCAATGTCTTTCCTTCTCCAGTCATCATTTCGGCAATTTTTCCTTGGTGTAATACAGATCCTCCTATTAGTTGTACATCATAATGAATCATGTCCCAAGTAACTGGTTTACCAGCTGCATCCCAAGAATTTTTCCAAAAGGCTTTAGTACCCTCTAAAACTACATGTTCTCTTGTTGAAGAAAGTTCTCGATCGAATGCTGTTGCAGTAACTTCAATTTCTTCATTATTTACAAAGCGCTTCGCTGTTTCTTTTACAACAGCAAAAGCTTCTGGCATAATTTCATTTAAAATTTCTTCAGAGGCTTCATAAGCTTCGTCTTTTAGGTTGTCAATTTCAGAAAAAATATCTTCTTGTCGATCAATTTCTGCTTCCTCTGCTTCTTTTTCTAATTCCAGAATCTTATGATCAAAAACCCTTGTAGCTTCCGATATTTTTTGCTTAAATTCATCTGTCTTTGCTCTTAACTTATCGTTAGTTAGCTTTGATAGCGCTACTTCAAAAATAGCTACTTTATCTACAATAGGTTGTAAAATTTTTAAGTCTTTTTGTTGTTTGTCTCCAACAAATATTTTAATTATTGAATTTAAGATACTCATTCTATACGGTATATTTTATTTTTTCTTTGCTCCTTAGAAGAACAACTATAAAAGTAAACAAAAAAAAAGCCTCAATAGAGACTTTTTTGTTTGTTGATCGTGTTTTTTAATATTCATCTTCATTCCAAAGATAGTCTTCTTCAGTTGGGTAATCTGGCCAAATTTCAATAATTGAATCGTAAGCGTCTCCTTCATCTTCAATCTCTTGTAAATTTTCTGCGACTTCCAAAGGAGCTCCTGTTCTTATAGCATAGTCAATTAACTCGTCTTTAGTTGCAGGCCAAGGTGCATCAGCTAAATATGATGCAAGTTCTAAAGTCCAATACATTTTTAATCGATTTAATTTTCTGCAAAAATAAATTTTTTGTTGAATAAACCAAGTTTTTTCGAAATATATTGGTAAAAAAAGAACGTAATTATAATTTCTTGGGAATCCATTTAACTTCCTGAGCTGATAAATCTTTAGACAATTTCCGTGCCAGTACAAAAAGATAGTCAGAAAGTCTGTTAAGATACATCAATATGTTTGGATTTAACTTTTCCTCCT
>CATISV010000187.1 GCA_949541125.1 Flavobacterium sp. SCGC AAA160-P02 | reverse complement strand
TGACTTTAATCTTTTTCGGACTTACATTTATTGTTAAATCTCAAAACGCAAGTGTAGAAAAATCTACATCAGGAATACAGACTGGATTTCTTGGAATGTGGTATTATAATGAAATAAAATTAAGTAATTCAATTGCGTTAAGAAGTGAAATTGGATTTGGTTTTGACTTTGACAATTTTACAGTTTTTGAAACCAATCTCGGCAAAAGAACATTTGGAATGGCTCCGGTAATAGCAATCGAACCAAGATGGTATTATAATCTGGACAAAAGAGTTTCTGAATCAAAAACAATCTCAGAAAACAGTGCAAACTTTTTTTCAATAAAAACTACTTATTATCCAGATTGGTTTATGATTACAATCCCTCAATTTGATTCTGCTGAAGTAAGTCCACAAATTTCAGTAATACCAACATGGGGAATTAGAAGAAATATAGGCAAGCACTTTGATTATGAGGCAGGGTTTGGAATTGGATATCGATACAATTTTGATTTTATTAAAGATAAAGGTAGTGTAGATGTAAATTTACATTTAAGAATTGGTTATAGATTTTAAACTGAATAAAAACATTTTACACCAATTCATAACCCAAATGACAGCGGATTCCTCTAAGATATAGTAGTGTACAATAGCAGAGAGATCTAGTCTTTGTTGTGCTGTAATTTGAAAATCGAGCATAACTTGGTGTTTTTACCAATTTTTGGTAAATTTGACTAAAATTTAAAATAATGAAAAATACGTCTATATCACTCGGAAATTATTTTGATCAATTTGTAAGTAGTCAAGTTTCAGCTGGTCGTTATAAAAATGTTAGCGAAGTTATAAGGGCTGGACTTAGAATGTTAGAAAATGAAGAACGTAAAGTAATCGCATTAAGAAATGCCATAGAGCAAGGTCTGAATAGTCCGTTAGTTGAGGATTTTGACTTTGATCAAAACCTAGAAAAACTTAAAGCAGGAAAAAGAAAAAATGGCTAAAGTTATACTTAGACAAAGAGCTATTGATGACTTAAATAATATTTGGGACTACACTTTTGAAAAATGGTCTGAAAAACAAGCCGATAAATATTATGCAACAATTAAAATGGCTTGTAATGGAATTGGAGGAAGCCCTGATATTGGAAATGAATATGAAGGAATAAGCAGAAATCTACTCGGGTTTAAATCTGGAAAACATATAATATTCTATCGTCAGAAATCAAAAGAAAGAATTGAAATCATAAGAATTTTACACGAACGAATGGATTTGAAAAATAGAATTATTGAATAAAAAACTACCTACAACACTCAATAAAACGGATCTTATACCATCCCCCCAAAAAAAATGAGCACAGCCCAAACATATACAATCACCGGAATGACCTGTACTAGCTGTATGGCCACGGTAAAATCTAGCCTTGAGCAGCATTCAGAGGTTTCCTCTGCCGAAATCTCTTTGGAGCAAAAGACCGCCACACTGCACATGAATACAGATGTAAAGATTGAAGAATTGCAGCAGCTTTTTGGAAAGGATAGCAAATATGTGATTTCTGCCTCAACAAACAATGAAATGACTAAAAAAAGCGACTCCTTCTTCACCACCTATAAGCCATTGCTTCTTATCTTTTTGTTCATTGCCACGATTAGTTGTATTAGCTCTATCAAAAACAATCAATTAGATCTAATGCTCTGGATGAGGTACTTTATGGCAGGATTTTTTATCGTGTTCTCCTTCTTTAAATTTTTAGATCTAAAAGGCTTTGCCAACAGCTATGCCATGTATGATTTATTGGCAAAAAGAGTCAACATTTATGGATTTGTATATCCCTTTGTTGAACTTGCCTTGGGGATCGCTTTTTTAACAAATTTTGAGCCTCAAATAACCTACATTACAACCATTGTTGTGATGGGCTTTAGTAGTTTGGGGGTGATTCAAAGTGTACTTGACAAGAAAAAAATCCGTTGTGCTTGTTTGGGTGCATTTTTTAAACTTCCCATGAGTACAGTAACAATCATTGAAAATTTGTTAATGGTTGCTATGGCTGTATTCATGCTAGTGACGGTCTAAAAAAAAGTTCTGTTAAAGAGCAAGATTTCTACTAAAAAAGCGTTTTAGTAATCCATTTTAAATCCTTATTTTTGCCAACATGCGAAAAATTAAAATTGTAGCACTTCTTTTTTCCTTCTCCCTACTCCTAAATTCATGTGGTGAGTACCAACGCGTTTTAGGAAAAGGTTCAATGGAGGAAAGATATAAACTAGCGGTCAAAAAATACGAAGCGAAAGAATATGGGAAAGCGCTCAGATTATTTGAAATCATAACTCCTTCCTATAGAGGAAAACCTCAAATGGAGCGTATTCAATTTATGGTTGCACAATCTAATTTTAACGAGAAAAATTATTCTTTGGCGGCCTATTATTTTGATAGATTTACTCAAAATTATCCCAATAGTTCTAAAAAAGAAGAAGCTTCTTTCTTATCCGCGTATAGCTATAAATTAGCCTCACCCGTGTATAGTTTAGACCAAACAGATACCAATAAAGCACTTATAGCTTTTCAATTATTTATCAATGATTATCCAGAGTCAGAAAGAATAGAGGAGGCCAACACACATTATAAAGAACTGCAATTTAAATTAGAGAAAAAGGCCTTTGAAATTGGTAAAACCTATTATAGAACGGCCCCAACAGATTTTAGAAACTACAAAGCCGCTATTGTTGCTTTTGATAATTTAATTAATGATTTTTTAGGTTCTCAATTAAAGGAGGAAGCCTTGTATTATAGGTTTAAAGCATATCATGATTTAGTAATTGTAAGTACGCAAAGAAAAAAACAGAATCGAATCAAAGATGCCATTGCAGCATATGAAAAGTTAAAAAGAAATTTTCCAGAATCTAAATATTTAAAAGATTCAGACAAGTTATTGTCAGAGATAAAAAACGAAGATCAACAGTTAGTAAAGAGTTAAATTTATGAATTACAAAGAAACAAATGCTCCAGTAACCACGGTTACTTATGATAAAAATATTATAGAGGCTCAAACAGATAATATATACGAAGCCATTTCTATTATTTCTAAAAGAGCTGTTCAAATTAATACTGATTTAAAAAGAGAGTTAGTAGAAAAATTAGAGGAATTTGCCACCTACAACGATAGTTTAGAAGAAGTTTTTGAAAACAAAGAACAAATAGAAGTTTCTAAGTTTTATGAAAAATTGCCAAAACCTACAGCAATGGCTGTAGAAGAATGGTTAGAAGAAAAAGTATACCATAGAACTCCAGACACTGAATAATGTCTATCCTAAGCGGTAAAAAAATTCTTCTTGGCATTACTGCCGGAATTGCCGCTTATAAAACGGCTAGTTTGGTTCGTTTATTTATCAAATCTGGAGCAGAAGTTAAAATCGTTATGACGCCCGCTGCAAAAGATTTTGTGACTCCATTAACACTTTCTACACTTTCCAAAAACCCAGTTTATTCTAATTTTTACGATAAAGAAGATGAGAATGAACTCTGGAATAATCATGTAGAGTTGGGCTTGTGGGCTGATTATATGCTCATAGCCCCAGCAACTGCCAATACCTTATCTAAAATGGTAACAGGAGCTTGTGATAATTTATTATTAGCCACCTATCTTTCTGCGAAATGTCCTGTATATTTTGCTCCAGCAATGGATTTAGATATGTACAAACATCCTTCAACCCTTACAAGTCTAGAAACCCTTCAAGGATTTGGAAATAAGATGATTCCTGCCACCAGTGGTGAATTGGCAAGTGGATTGTTTGGTGAAGGAAGAATGGCCGAACCAGAAGATATTGTTTCTTATCTAGAAAAGGATATTCTTTCTGGCCTCCCTCTTCAAGGAAAAAAAGT
>CATISV010000186.1 GCA_949541125.1 Flavobacterium sp. SCGC AAA160-P02 | reverse complement strand
ATTCCCTGCCACATGAACAAATGGTTGATGACCGATGTGCTAAGAAATGAATGGGGATTTGATGGTTTTTTTGTAAGTGATTGGCTAGATATTGAACGAATTGAAACATTGCATCATGTTGCCAAAGATATGAATGAAGCCTCCTATTTATCCGTAGATGCTGGAATGGATATGCATATGCATGGACCAAAATTTGTAGAAGCTGTGGTTGCAGCAGTCAATGAGGGTAAGCTTTCAGAGAAACGAATTGATGAATCGTGTAGAAAAATTTTAACTGCTAAATTTAAACTAGGCTTGTTTGAAAACAGATTTGTTGATCTTGATAAAATTGATAATAAAGTGAACACAAAAGAACATCAACAAACAGCTTTAGAAACTGCACAAAAAGGAATCATTTTACTTAAAAATAATGGGATATTACCATTAAATGAAAGTCTTGTAAAAAAGAAAATATTGGTCACAGGACCTAATGCAAACAATCAAACCATTTTAGGAGACTGGCATGCAAAACAACCCGAAGAAAATGTTACCACCATATACGAGGGATTAAAAGCAGTTGGAGAAACCAAGGGATTCACTGTTGATTTTTTTGATTCAGGAGATAATATTAAAAATATCAAATTGAAAAAAATTAATGAAGCCGCAAAAAAAGCATCCGTTGCTGATTATGTTATTGTGGTAGTTGGAGATAACTCTATGCGCTATAAATGGAAAGATAAAACCGCCGGAGAAAATAAAGGGCGTGCATATCTAGATTTAGCTGGAAAACAGCTAGAATTAGTGAAAGCAATTAAAAAAACAGGCACCCCAGTTATTGTAGTTTTGGTGAATGGAAAACCAATTTCAGAGCCTTGGCTTCAAAAGAATATTCCTGCTATTCTTGAAGCTTGGGAGCCCGGTAACCTAGGTGGTAAAGCCCTCGCTCAAATCGTATTTGGTGATGTAAACCCAAGTGGAAAATTACCCTTAACAGTTGCCAGATCAGTAGGTCAATTGAGAATGGTGTATAATCATAAGCCCTCCATTAATTTTCATAAGTATCTTGACGAGAAAAATACACCATTATATCCCTTTGGATATGGTATAAGTTATACCAAATACCATTATGGAAAACCAAAATTATCAAATAAAACTCTCTTAGAAAATGGAACCGTTACTGTCTCTGTAAAAATTACAAATGTTGGAGATATGGAGGGAGAAGAAATTGTACAACTCTATATTCGTGACGTTGTCAGTTCTGTAACAAGACCGGTAAAGGAATTAAAAGGATATCAACGAGTTTCACTAAAAGCAGGTGAGTCAAAGACCGCTACATTTACAATTGATCCAGAAAGCTTAGCCTTTTATGATATTGATATGAAATACTGTGTGGAGCCAGGAGAATTTAGCATTATGACAGGAAGTTCTTCAGCGAATAAAGATTTAAAAAAGACTTTTTTAACAGTTCCTCAAAGAATTAATTTACAATGAAGATGAAACTATTGTCAAAAATTGGAGTTGGAATAGTATTACTTTTAATGGCTTCCTCTTTTATATCGCCACAAAAGGAAGCAACTACAAAAAAAAGTAAAAAAAATGTGCTATTTATTATGGTTGATGATTTACGTCCAGAATTATCTATCTATGGACAAAGTCAAATTAGCAGTCCCAGTATTGAAAACCTAGCAAAGACTGGAGTTACTTTCGAAAATGCCTATTGTAATGTTCCTGTTTGCGGGGCTTCTAGAGCAAGTCTTTTAACTGGAAAAAGACCAACATCCAGTCGTTTTTTACGATATAATGCAAGCATAAAAAAAGAAGCCCCTGATTTTCTAACCATTGCAAAGCATTTTAAAAATAATGGATATACAACCATTAGTAATAATAAAATCATTCATCTGAAAAATGATGCTCCAGGAAGTTGGGATGAAGAATGGTATCCCTATAAAAAAGGGTGGAGAAATTATATTTCTAAGGTAAATATTGACTTAGAAAACAAAGGGGAACACGGTTATCCATATGAAAGTCCTGATGTTGAAGATGTTGCTTACTTTGACGGTAAAACAGCAGAAAAATCTATCTCAGATTTGAAAAAATTTAAAGAAGATAATAAGCCATTTTTTTTGGCAGTCGGTTTTGTAAAACCTCATTTACCATTCAATGCGCCAAAAAAATATTGGGATTTATATGACTTTAAAAAAATTGCATTACCAGAAAATGCAGTATTCCCAGAATCAGCTCCCAAAGCAGCCAGACACAATTGGGGAGAATTACGATATTATAAAGACATTCCAAAAAAAGGAGCCGTTCCAGATTCGATAGCAAAAAAATTAATTCATGGGTATTATGCAGCAGTTAGTTATGTTGATGCACAAGTTGGGAAAGTTATTAATGCACTCGATGAATTAGGTCTGAGAGAAAACACGGTTATTGTATTGGTAGGAGACCATGGGTGGAGTTTATCTGAACACGGCTTATGGGCAAAACACAGTAATTTTAGTGTGGCCCTTCAAGTTCCTTTAATCATTAGTGCTTCCGGAATTCCAAAAAATAAACGAACAAACTCTGTGGCAGAACTTATTGATTTGTATCCAACCTTATGTGAATTAACGAACAATACGAAACCAACTCATTTAGATGGAAAATCGCTAGTAAAGTCTCTTAAAAACCCTTCAAAAATCTATAATACTTCTGCCTGGGCACGTTATCAAAGAGGGGAAACCCTAATTTTCGGAAACTATTTTTATACAGAATGGCAACGAAATGACAATACGTTTGCAAAAATGTTATATGATCATAGCAATGATCCAAATGAAACTATAAATTTAGCAGATGATAAAAATTACCAAAGTACTGTTGATCATTTGAGTACTCTTCTTAACCAGCGGATAAAAAAATATAAAACCACAGAATTAAAAAACAACTAATAATGATATATAAAAATCAGCTACACATTATTTTTTTACAGGTGCTTGTTCTCCTGTGCCTCGGTTGCTCTTCAAAGGGTAAAAGCAAAAAGAATAAACCATCTGAAAAGCCAAATATTATTTATATCATGGCAGATGATTTAACCACCCAAGCTATTAGTGCTTATGGAGGAATCTACAAAGATATTGCCCCAACACCTAATATGGATAAAGTAGCTAAAGAAGGGATGTTGTTCCAAGATGTTTTGGTAACTAATTCTATCTGTGGACCAAGTAGAGCTTCTATTTTAACTGGAAATTATAGCCATATAAATGGGTATTATAAAAATGAAAGTGGAGGAAAATTTGATGCCTCCCAATGGACATTCCCTCAAGAATTTCAAAAAAATGGCTATAAGACAGGGCTATTTGGCAAATGGCATTTAGGAACGGAACCTGTTGGTTTTAATACTTTTAAATATCATAATTCTTCTGGACAACAAGGTAATTATTGGAATCCAACTTACAATGATAATGGAACCAATGTCAAGGAAAAAGGTTATGCGACTAATTTAAGTACAGATTTTGCATTGCATTGGTTAGATTCAACACACAGTTCAAAAGAACCATTTTTATTGATATTACAATATAAAGCACCCCATAGATCATGGCAACCCGACACTAAATACGAAACCTTATGGGATGATATTGAAATGCCCTATCCAACAACGTTTAATGATACTTATGAAGGTCGCGAAAAAACGGCTGGAGATACAGAAATGACCATGGAATATTTTAGCAGAAGAGATATGAAATTGGAGCGACCAAAAGGTCTAAAGGGAAGAGAGAAAATTAAATGGGATTTTTATGGGGCTAAAAGAGGAGAGATTGTGCAACCCAAAAATATGACCGATGAAGAAGGAAGAAAATGGAGGTATCAAAACTATATCAAAGATTATTTAGCCTGTGTAAAATCTGTTGATGACAATATCGGTAGAGTCTTACAGTACTTAAAAGAAAATAACTTAGAGGACAACACCATCATTGTATTAACCTCAGATCAAGGATTTTACTTAGGAGATCATGGGTTTTTTGACAAACGATTCATTTATGAAGAATCATTGAGAATGCCTTTTATGGTGAAATACCCTAATATGATAAAAGCCGGTAGTGTTAATGAAGATATTATTACCAATATAGATTTTGCTCCAACCTTATTAGAATTAGCAGGAATTTCAACCACTCAAAAAATGCAAGGAACTAGTTTTGTTCCTATTTTAGAAGGCAAAACACCTCAAGATTGGCAAGATGCCATGTATTATCATTATTATGAATTTCCTTTTTGGCATCATGTTCAACCGCATTATGGGATACGAACTCAAAAATACACCCTGGCTCATTTCTATTATAATATAGATGTATGGGAATTATATGATTTGGAAAAAGATCCAACTCAAATGAAAAACATTTATAATGACCCTGCTTATGCATCGGTCGTTAGTGAGTTAAAATCCAAACTAAAAAACCTTATGATCACTTATGAAAATGACAAAAGTTTGGATGAGCACAGGAAAATAACCGATACCGATTTTGGTAGAATTGTAGATAATATTAAAAACGAGGAATCAGTCCAGCAAATTTTAACAAAATAGGAATGTTGATGAGTCTATTTTATTTGAATCAGCGAATATTAATATTCTTGTTATTTGTGATAACTGTTGCTCAATTGAGTTTTAGTCAAAAAAACAGGGTATTAATTCCCGCTGAAAAAATTGTATATAAACAAATAGATTCTTCAAGTTTAAATTTTTATGTATACAAGCCTTTAGATTTTCATAAAGACAGTATTTATAATTCTATTGTTTTTTTTCATGGAGGAGGGTGGAATAATGGAAATCCAAATATGTTTAGGAGACAAGCTATGTATTTTGCATCTAGAGGGATTATTGCCATTTCTGTAGAATATAGAATTAAAAGTAAGCATAATACCACTCCTTTTGAGGCGGTAGAAGATGCTAAATCTGCAATTAGATATATACGAAAAAATGCCAAAGAGCTTAATATAAACCCCTATATGATTGCGTCTGGAGGAGGTTCAGCTGGAGGACATTTAGCTGCTGCCTGTGGGAATATTGAAGGCTTAGATAACCCAGAGGAAAATTTAAGAATAAGTTCTATTCCGAATGCATTGGTGTTATTAAATCCAGTGATTGATAAAGGACCAAATTCTTTTGGATACAGAAGATTTAAAAATCGATACCAAGAAATATCCCCGATACATAATATTTCCATTGGGGCACCGCCTACAATTATATTGACAGGAACTAAGGATAAAATTATTCCGGTCAGTACAGTTAAACAGTATCAATCTAAAATGCTAAAAATTGGTAGTAGATGTGATCTTATTTTATACGAAGATGTAGGTCATGCATTTTTCGCAAAACCACCGATTAAATACTTTATTGAAACTACTTACGAGATTGATCTTTTTTTAAGATCATTGGGTTATTTAAAAGGGAATCCAACCATCCTCAACCAATACAGGATTAATTAAAATAAGTTTATTTTTAAACGTTTAATCAACAATTTATTACTCTTTCTGCTTCAAAAATTATAGGATTTTACTCATTTTTTATATCTGTTAGTAAAATCTATTGATATTTTTGGTTTTTATGTTAAATTTTAGGTTGCTATTCACATTCTAAACAACACAAGTTTCTGGCTTTAGTGATTTAGATTAATGGATTGTAATAATTTAAAGACAGATAATTATGAAAAAAAATTACATATTACTTTTACTTTGTATACTAGCAAGTTTCTTTACCAATGCGCAAATTGTATATGAATTTAATACAGATGGAGACACAGAGGGTTGGGTAAAAATAGCCTCTCAAACTACTTCAATTTCTGTTGACGGTGGTTCTTTAATTGTTGGAGGGGATATATCTAACTATGGAGGTGCAATGACAGGAGATGCAGACTCACAAATTAATATTTCCGATTCTGAATATGATTATTTAGAAATAGTAATTAAGAATAATACTACAATAGCTCCACCAGCAAATGGAAATGGAAATTTCCAATTGATGAATTATGTTTCCGGTGGAGTTGCTGGAAATACTGCAACCAAAACTAATTTTGAAGTACCAGCAGATGGTGAATTTCATACATTAATAGTATTCATACCGGCTACACCTGCTGCTAATAATGGTACCATTGCAAATCTAGGGATAAGAATTAAAGGAAATCCCCCTGCTAGTCAAACTTTTGAATTAGATAAAGTTACGATTAAACAACTTCAATATACATACAATGGGTTTGTTAGAAACCCTAGTTTTGAGGATCTTACTGGTGAATTAGGAGGATGGTCTCTCACTGGTTCGGGAGTCACTGTAGCTATTTCAACTGATGCTTCCTCTGGTAGTCAAGCGCTTGAATATACCTACAGTCAAACGATTCCTTCAAACCCTCCAACATTATTTAATAACTATCGTTGGGATATGGACCAAGGAGCGATAAATAATATTCAAGAAGCAACAATAACTTGGGATATGAAATATGAAGATAACCCAAATGATGATTTGGTTAAAGTAGCTCCAAGATGGAAAATGAATATTGCCTCAGGTGGTAATGGAGATAGAATAACTTATGGTGCTTCAAAGGCAGCTACAGATACCTGGGCTACTTACTCTGTTACTAGAACAATATCAACTGACTGCGCCTCTGTATCTGATCCTGTTGATGGAACAAACTGTTTCGATAGTGAAACCTATGATAATATAGAGTTAGGAATGTCCGCTAGAGATGGGGCTGATGGAGTTAAAGTTATCATAGATAATTTAGTAACCCTTCTTACAGGAACCTCCCTAGGAACAGAAGATATTGACGTTAAAGATGATCTTCAAATTTCAGTATATCCAAACCCTGCAACAGACATCATAACCATAAATGCTCCCTCAAGAATCATTGGCATAAGAGCTGTTAATCTTTTAGGTCAGATAACAATGATTCAGGATGGATTTTCAAATACTTTAGATGTTTCTAGATTAACCTCAGGGGTATATATTCTTAAGATTATTCAAGAAAATGGGGTTGTTTCCTCAAAACGATTTGTAAGAGAATAATCCATATAAATTTTTAATTTTTTATTGTGATGGGTTGGTATTTATAAACCCATCACAATAAAGCAAATAAAAACCAAAACCGTATGAAAAGATTAGTAGTATTTATTTTATTCTTAAGTTTTTCTTTAAATAGCTTAGCTCAAAAAATACCAAAACATGTTGTTAAAAGAGCTCATTCAGCTTCAGAACATATAAGTAATGTGTTGAATTTCAATGAAACACAACAAAATCATCTTCACGAGATCCTGATAAAGAAGTATGACTCAAATAGAAAAAGTATTCATGGCAAAAATCTATCACAAGATCAAAAACGAGAAATTTATAGGGCTTCTTTTATTGAAACTAAAAAAGACCTTTCAGAAAAATTTTCTCCTAACGAAGTTAATATGATTAACAAACACCATAGAGAGTGGCAGAAAAAAAATAACAAAAAATAATTGTATTCAATTGTTAAATGAAGTATTGTGTAAACAGGTTAAAGCTCTTTTAGGCTAACCTGTTTTTTTAAGTGATGAAGTTTTATAGTACATTTTTTTTAATTTTCATAGGATTATTGCCTACCCTTAGCAGTCAAACAGATTCCTATACCATGGTTGAAAGAATGGGAAGAGGAATTAACCTAGGGAATACTTTTAGTGCACCTGTTGAAGGGAATTGGGCTCCTGTAGTTTATGAACAATATTTTATAGATATCAAAGAGGCTGGTTTTACCAATGTGAGAATTCCAATGGATTTCTATGGAAATAGAACAAGTGGAAGTACTTCAAGCTATTCATCAGCTGCAGGAACATCATCAAGTTATACAGGGAATACTTCCGATTATGTTGTTGATGAGCAATATTTAGACAGAATAGAAGAGGTGATTAATTGGTCTTTGAATCAAGATTTAGTAACCATCATTGATTTTCATGGATCTGAGTTAAAATCTCAGTTTTTATATACTTTTTCTAATTCAAACTCGCAATATACAGATCCAACCTCAGCAAAAAGAGCAGCAGATTTAGATAAATTTAAAGCAATATGGTTGGCCATTGCAAACCGATTTAAAAATTATTCTGACAACCTATTGTTTGAAATAGTTAATGAGCCATACTTCGAGGTTAATGCTACAGAAATGGACGCCTTAAATTCGATGATTATAGCAGCTATTAGAAGTACAGGAGATAATAATACTATGCGCAATATAATTATTACTGGAGGAGGAGAAACATCTCAAAATGCTCCTCAGCAAATAGGAGATGATATTATTAGTAGTGATGATTATTTAATCGCTTCTTTTCATTATTATAAGCCCTTTGGCTTTACAAGTTCCTCCTCAGCGAATTATAATGATTTTGAGTGGGGAACAGCCTCTGATAAAAATACTCTCGATAATCATTTTGATTCCGTTAAAGATTGGTCAAATTATAAAAATATTCCTGTTACATTAGGAGAGTTTAGTGCAGATAATGAAAACGGGTTGAATTATAACACAGGCGTTTATGGTGAAAATGGGGGCCCCTATAATGCCTCTAGAATAGAATATCACAGATATATTGCAGAGCAGTCAATTAATAGAGGATTTTCTTTTTCTGCTTGGGACGCTGGAAATAAATCTACTAAAACAATTCATTTGAGAACCGACAATCCAACAACCAATAATGTAATAGAAGGTACTTGGGTAACAGAGGTTCGTGACGCTCTATTGAGCTCTGGATCATGGCCACTTTGTTATGGATCAACTGAAAACATTCTTATTCTAAATCCAGATTTTGAATGTGGGTTTAATTCATATTGGAGTTTTAATGTTCAGGGAAATGCGGAGGCTTCATATAGTGACGCAACGACTAATTCTAGAAGTGGTAACTCAGGAGCAAAAATTATTGTTACTACTCCAGAGGTGTTCAATAAAGTAATCTTAAGTAATGTAGTTTATCAACAGGATCTTACAGATAAAAAAGTAACGATCAAAACCTATGCTAAATCTTTGGCAGAAAGTGGTCAATCATTTAAAATAAGAGTAAAAGCAGTTGTAAACGGAACTAATTCTTATGTGCCCTCACCAGAATTTATTCTAAATAATGAATACCCTACAACCCCTTTTGAATTTCAATATACAATTCCAGATAATACTGAATCCATACAAATTCAAGTTTTGCTAGGAAATGATGAAGGAACTTACTTTTTAGATGACTTTGAAACTGTTATAGAAGACGCTGGAACACTTTCATCTATCATAGAACCTTTAGAAGAAAATGAAATAACTGTCTATCCAAACCCAACAAGTGATTTGTTGTATGTTAAAACCAAAAGCACTTCTAAAATATTAGTAACTATTTATGATTTTCTGGGAAAAAGAATTTCTGAACATGAGATATATAATTCTCATCCTATACATCTTAGCTCATTAGAAAATGGATTTTATATTGCTGTTCTTAAAAATGAAGAAACCATCAAATCCGTAAAAATTATTAAGCAGAAATAAAGGTTATATGTTAAAAAAAATCCATAAAAAAACCTCCAACAGGAGGTTTTTTTATGGGTAAATTATTTTATTTTGGATCTTGATAGTTGTAATAACCTTCAACAGGAATCATTAAATGGTCATATCCAGTACCTTTAAACATAATATAAGGGGCTCCTGTGTTAAAATTAGTCGTTTGACCCTCTAGAGAAGCTGGGTCTTTTGGAAATAGCATCAAGTGCGGACCTGATTCAATCCATTGGCCCTCAGCAGCATCTTCTTTGTTGAATACTAGTTGTTTGGTGTTGTCTTCGCCCATATCACCATGCAACATCCAAGCCCATCCGTCAGAATCCATTTCAGGAGTTTTACCACTCATATAAGCCATTGCCCATTGCATAGCAGGCCCATCTCCAACCATTGGCATTGCTTCATGTGGATTTTTCCAACCATTCTCGGGATCAGCCATTCCTCTCGGATTTGCTGCCATGGCAGTCCATCCATTAGTTCCTTCTCTAAGAATAGTTCCGTCTACATCAACTACGGTACAATTAGCTGCAATAAAAGAAGGGGCAGCCGAACTGTAAGCCCATACTTTCCATTCGGTAGACGTATGAGGCCCTTCTGGCTCACCATTCGTATTAACCTCTGGTGTAAATAAATAAGTAGAAATTATATAAAAAGCAAATGCTCCTCCCAAAAAAGCACCTATAACTTGGCTTAAAAGTGTTAAATTTTTTTTCATGATTTCTTATTTGTTAGGGTGTTTTTATTTGGTTAATCAAACTCTTTTGATAAATCCGCGGAGTCATACCATTCCATATAATGAGAAATTTTCCCTTCTTCATTATATTGAAAAACCGCATACCATTTAAGTTTACTTTTCTTTCCTGTGTCTGCAAAATTTGAAACCCAAGTCCCATAGACTCTTACGTTACCGTCGGGTGAGTTATTTTCATCAAGAGCCGCAAAATATTGCGGGTTCGTTAATGTTTTATTGTCATAATTAGTCATAAAGCCACGAAATGCTTTTTCCCACTCAGATTTTGGAAGAGAGTCCATGCCAACTGCTGGGGGAGACCAAATAAAGTCATCGCTCATAAATTGATCAGAGAAGAAAGTTGTAGAATCGTTTTTTATAAAAGCATCCAACCATGCTTTTGTGGTTTCAGTGTTTTTCTCAAAAAGAGTCATTTTAGAGTTGTCCTGAGTTTGCTTGTTTTCTTCACAGCCTAGTATTAAAGCGGAGAAAATTAAAAGAAGAATTATTTTTTTCATTTTTAAAAAGGTTAAAAGTTATATTATTATTATTCTGTTTCGTGTTGTTGAAGAAAACCACCGACGTCAAAATAGTCCCAAAATTCATAAATTTTTCCATCTTCGTTAAAAAACATTACAGCCATCCATTTATGACTAACATCTTTATTAGATTCTGTATGAGTATGATGCCAGTCACCATAAACTCTAATAACATCAGGGCTATCACTAGCATCCATACTAGAATAGGCACTTCCGGCAAAAAAACGCGTGTTTTTTAATGCATGATTATCATATGCAGCCATATATCCATTAAGGGCTTCTCCAAGAACATCTTTAGAGTCAAATTCACTCATATTTTTTTTGTCCGGACCACTCCATTTTAAAGAATCTGCAAAAATAGCCATAAATTGATCTTGATCTTCAGCAGCAAAGGCATCAATCATACTATTAAAATTTGCAACATTAGCCTCAAATTTTTCTTGGTTTTTAGTATTGTCTTTACTTTCAGTATTTATTTGATTACATGAAAGTAACATAATAGAAAAGAGAAAAAATAATTTTTTCATAATTAATTGTTTTATAGTTGATTAGGATAAAGATATAAAAAAAAGGCTACTTAAGTAGCCTTTTTGGATTAGTAAGATTTATAGTTTGAATTTGGTTGAAAAATTTTCAAGCCATTTGCCCCCCCTTTTAAATAGGGAACCATTTTACCAATTACAGTATCTTCAGTTTGTCT
>CATISV010000185.1 GCA_949541125.1 Flavobacterium sp. SCGC AAA160-P02 | reverse complement strand
ATTGAAATTTGTAAAACCTATCTTGCTCGAATGTCTAAGATGGGAATGACTTTGGAAATTGAATTGGGTATTACTGGTGGTGAGGAAGATGGGGTTGATAATTCTGATGTTGATGTATCTAAATTATACACACAACCCGCTGAGGTGGCTTTTGCCTATGAAGAATTAATGAAAATAAGTTCTCAGTTTACAATTGCAGCTGCCTTTGGAAATGTTCACGGAGTTTACAAACCTGGAAATGTGAAATTAACTCCAAAAATCTTAAAGAATTCTCAAGAACATATTTCTAAAAAATACAATGTTCCTCATAATACAATTGATTTTGTCTTTCACGGAGGGTCTGGTTCGACGGTAGAAGAAATTAGAGAATCTATAGGGTATGGGGTAATTAAAATGAATATTGATACAGATCTACAATTTGCTTTTACAGAAGGAATTCGTGATTATATGAAAGAAAAATCAGATTATTTAGAAAATCAAATTGGAAATCCAGAAGGTCCAGATCAGCCAAACAAAAAATATTATGATCCAAGAAAATGGTTACGTGAAGGGGAAGTTACTTTCAAAGCCAGGCTAAAAAAAGCTTTTGAAGATTTAAATAATGTAGATACTCTCTAGTATCAAAAATTATAGATAAAAAAATCTGGTTAAAATTTTAGTGGATCTTATTATTTAACCTATAACCAAACTTGTTTTTTTGTAAAATTAAATAATATTCCACTAAATTTGTCACCTTAGCTTTAAGATTATATTTTCTTAAATCGTTAAAAAAACAGAAAACTAATTACAGTATATGGCTTGGTTTAAAAGAAAAGAAAAAGGAATTAACACACCAACAGAGGCAAAAAAAGATACTCCTAAGGGCTTATGGTACAAAACTCCTAGTGGTAAAATAATTAATACCGAAGAATTAAAACAAAATTTATATGTTAGTCCAGAAGATGGTTATCATGTGAGAATCGGTAGTAAAGAATACTTTGAAATGCTTTTTGACGATAATCAGTATAAGGAATTGAATCCTAAAGTTTCTGCACGAGATCCTCTTAAGTTTGTAGACAATAAAAAATATTCAGAACGTTTAAAAGATGCTCAAGAAAAAACAAACTTAAAAGACGCTGTTAGGACTGCTGTTGGAAAATCTTTAAATAAAGACATTGTAATAGCAGTAATGGACTTTTCATTCATTGGTGGGTCTATGGGAAGTGTCGTTGGAGAAAAAATTGCAAGAGCCATAGATTATTCTATTCAAAATAACATCCCTTTCTTAATGGTTTCCAAATCTGGTGGAGCTAGAATGATGGAAGCATCCTTATCATTGATGCAATTGGTAAAAACTTCTGCAAAGTTAGCACAGCTAGCAGAAGCTAAAATTCCTTATATTTCCCTTTGTACAGACCCCACTACCGGAGGAACTACTGCTTCTTTTGCCATGCTAGGTGATATTAATATTGCCGAACCTAATGCTTTAATTGCATTTGCAGGACCTAGAGTTGTAAGAGATACTACAGGAAAAGATTTGCCTGAAGGATTTCAACGTTCAGAATTTGTTTTAGAGCACGGTTTTTTAGATTTTATTTCAACAAGAAAAGAGTTGAAACATAAAATTAACCTATACATTGATTTAATAAAAAATCAACCCTTAAGAAACTAAAAAAGAGACATAAAACCCACAAGCTTATCTCCCAGCAAGAAACCATTCTACCGTGTAGATAACTTAGCTTTTTTATGTGTGCTTGAATTTTTTACTATTTACTTTTTCTCTCTTCCCTTAACCTAGTGACATATTTAGGAATTAAACTAAACCCCGAAAGATAAAAAATAGCTGTGGTTACTATTTCTTTGGTTGAACCAACTGTTCCAAAATTAAATAATTCCCAATCTATCAAAGCAAAAGAAATAGTCCCTAATGTAGATGAAATTATTATTGAGATAAATAAAATAGTTTTTGAAAAATTATTCATATGCAATCGTATTTAATTAGACCAATAAGATTTCAAACATATAAATCGGGCAAACACTTGTCAATCCTAACAAAAAGTGAAATTTTTATATCACTTAAAAATGGGATTAGATTTATTTTAATAGAAAAATAACACCTTACCTTATAAGCTTTTAGCTTTGTTTTCTTCCACGAATATGGTTGATGTAAACACGGTCATTTTTGCGAGTGATTAGTTTGATTCGGCTGTATTTTTTACTTCTATTATGTCCTGAGGCAGAAAAGTATATGTGTTTAGTTTACACCCCCCTTTTTTAAGTATATTTCAAATGGGTTAATTATAGGTATTGTTCAATTTAAAGGAAGTATCTATATTTGTTAAACATCCGTCCCCTTTCTAATTCGTAGTAGTAACTTCCCCAAATTAAAAATTTATGAACTATAAAGTACCTGCATTATTATTCATGTTTTCTGTAGCTTACTCGCAATCTCCTGTATCAAATTTTGTGAATCATTCCGAGACAATATATGCGATTGTTGATTCTACAAACCCATTGGATGAAAACACCTCCGGATCAGAGTTAACATGGGATTTCACTACATTATCTCAAATAGGTACAAACACCGATACAAACACCTCTCCAACGTCTGATGAACTAGATGATTTTCCAAATACTACAGAAGTTTTAACAAGCACAACCTCTGGTACGCCTCCAATTGAGAACAAACTATTTATTCGAGATAATGCTGCTGAAATATCTTTAACGGGTGCAACACAAAATGGAAATTTAATCTTAGAATTTACGGATAATGCAGTACTTGGAACATTTCCTTTAAATTTTAACGATGCTAATTCTGATGATACAAGTGGCAGTTTTAGCGGGGAAATTGATGGCACAAATATTAGTGGTACGTTTTCAGGCACTTTACTTACTTCTGTTGATGCTTATGGAACTCTAACTCTAAATGATTTTGGTTTAGGAGCATATAATAGCAATGTAACAAGACTTAAAACTCAATTGGATATTTCTTTAAATATATCAGCAGTTAATATTGGTACCCTAAATCAAACTGGTTATTATTATTATGATGATACAGATGGTCGTTTGGTATTTAGGTCATCTACCAATGTCATTGATATTAATGCTTTTGGCAATGTGGTCAATGAAACCGTAATCGTTTATGAGGTAATAAACCAAAATGCATTGAGTACAAATGATGAATCTCATATTGAAAAAACGATGAATATATACCCTAACCCAGCAACAAATAGTTTAAGGATTGATTGTAATGAAAATATAGAAATTCGTACTATTGAGGTCTTGGATTTAGGTGGTAGAATTTTCAATGTAGCCTATTATTCAAATAATATAATTGATATATCCCATTTAACAACTGGATTATATTTAATTCTCATTCATACTGATACTGGTGTGCTTACCAAAAAAGTTTTAAAAAAGTAAGATACAAACATAAACAATCGTATCAATTTTTTTCCAAACAACTGAAGTATACTAACAATTAATTTAAAAGAAGTTTTATTTTTCGATAAAATTTAGAGAAATTCTGCTGCTAGCAACCATCGATGCAATAAAGCCTAAAAGAGAAATAGTCGCTACAACAACCAATATATTAGAAAATCGTATTTCCAAAGGATAAGGAATTGAAGATGTAATCATAAACAACTGAAATTGTTGTTGAACAACAACGATCAATAATGATAAAATCATTCCTATAATCATTGATATTAATGTTAATAAAAACCCTTGTAATACAAAAATCCTTCTCACTTCAGACAATGTCGCCCCTAAACTTAACATTGTTTTCAAATTGTTCTTTTTATCTATGATTATCATAATAATAGAACCAACAACATTAAATAAGGCAATAATTACAATCAATGTAAAAATTAGGTAGGAAATAAAATTTTCTGTGTTGATTACTTTATAAAAAAGCTCATTTAATTGTGCTTTTGTCCGGACTTTATAATAGTTTCCAAGTTGTTTTTGCATTCGTTCCGAAAAATTTTCTGCATCAACCCCTGGTTTTAGTTTTATTTCTATTCCTGTAAATTGATTTTCTTTGTAATTTAATAATTGTTGAGCCTGGGCATTCGATACAAAAACATATTTATTTTCAAAATCTTCTGTTCCAAAATAAGCACCAACAACTTGAGTTTTGATACTTCTAAAACTCTGAGCAGGGTTAAGGAAAAATGCCCCTTTTTTTGGAGCTATTATTTGTAAAGACTCCTCAAAACTTCCAACCCCCATAGAGATTTTATAAGCTAATCTATTTCCAATAACACTAGTATTAGTATATTCTTTTTGTAGCCAAGTTCCAAGGTTAATTGCATCATCTAATTTAACGACATCAATATAGTTATAATCAACCCCTTTTACATATGCTACTTGCTGTTTATCTCCATTTTTTAGAACAACTCGTTCTTCTGTTACTTTTGCAAAAGCGGCAATATCTTCATTATTAGACATACTGTATTTCAAAGAATCATTGTACAAAAAGCTTTTCCCTTTTGATGCTGTAATCTTAATATCAGGGTCTGAAATATCGAGCAACGAATAATTAAAGGTTCTTAGGCCCGAAAATCCAGAAAGTATAATAAATAAAGCTGCTGTACCTACAATTACTCCTGCGGAAGCAATGATGGTAATGATATTAATCGCAGTATTCTCTCTTTTAGCGAATAGATATCGTTTGGCTATGTAAAATGGAAAATTCAAAGAACCTTGAAATTATTGTTTTTTTCGTCTTGGTAATACATCTGGATTTTGAATTGGATCTTCGTCCTCTCCTCTTATTGACTTATCTAACCCTTCAATATAGTCCAAAGAATCATCTTCAAAAAATAGTAGTTCGGGCATTCTTCGTAGTTGATTACGTGTTCTGTTTGCTAGTTCATAACGAATTAATGATGAATTAGATTTTACACCTTCTAAAATTTCCTGTCTTTTATGAGAGGGAAAAACACTTATATAAACTTTTGCAATGCCCAGATCTGGCGATACAGAAACTTTAGATACCGAAATGATAACTCCTTGCATTCCATTTTGAGCTGCTTTTTGTAGAACATCTACTAAATCTTTTTGTAAAACACTCGCTATTTTTCGTTGTCTATTTGTTTCTTGCATACTACAAATCTACAATAATTAACAAAACATTCATTACTTTTGAATCTGACAGAATCGTGAAATTTAATTTTAAAAACGCTTCTGTTGAGAACTATACAATATTATGTCTAAAGCTAATGGATAAAATTGAACATATTGGAATTGCTGTAAAGGATTTGAAGAAGTCTAATAAACTGTTTGCTCGTCTTTTTGGGTCTGCTCATTACAAGATTGAAGAAGTAGCCAGTGAAGGGGTGAAAACATCATTTTTTAAATCTGGTCATTCAAAAATTGAATTACTAGAAGCATCAAACCAAGACAGCGCGATTGCAAAGTTTATTGAAAAAAAGGGAGAAGGTATTCATCATATTGCCTTTGAAGTATCGGATATAATTTCCGAAATAGCTAGACTAAAAAGTGAAGGATTTATAATTTTAAATGAAACTCCAAAAAAGGGGGCAGACAATAAACTAGTTGCCTTTTTACATCCAAAATCGGCCAATGGGGTTTTGATTGAGTTGTGTCAGGAAATAGATTAATTTTCTTAAACCCTATAATAATTTATTTTATTGATTTAAAATAATTAGTATTGGGATACAAAATAATCAAGAGTCATTGTTCTGAAATCTGACATTCATATTTTAACCCGAAAAAATTAATATAAAATTATATTTTTGAGATTTATAAATTAGAAATTTTAGAATGCTAATTTGTATCTTGCGGTCATAATACATGATTAACTTTATGTCATCAAACATTGGTTCTTATCAAAAACGCCGATTACAATCTTCTTACTTTTCCGTAGTAATTAGTATTTCATTGGTATTATTTATGGTTGGGGTTCTTGGGCTTGTTCTCTTAAAATCTAAACAAGTTGCCAATCATTTTAAAGAAGAGATCGTAATTACTTTATTTCTAAAAAACGATACCTCTGCCAAACAAATCGAAAACTTAAGAAGTTCTCTCCTCAAAGAAAAGTATACTAAGAATCTTGTTTTTATTTCCAAGGAAGAGGCTGCAGAATTTTACAGTAAAGATTTAGGAGAAGACTTTATGAGTTATTTAGGAGCTAACCCATTAAAAAACAGCATTGATGTTTATTTAAATCCAGATTTTGTAACTCCTGAAGAAATGTTAAAAATTTCAAATATATTGAAAAAAAATGCCTTTATTTTTGAGGTTTCTTATGATAAGCCTTTGGTAACTTTTTTAACACAAAATATTAAAAAAGTAAGTTTTTGGCTATTTATAATTAGCTCTTTCTTTGGATTAATTGCCATCATTTTAATCAACAGCTCCATTAGGCTCTCTGTCTATTCCAAAAGATTTAACATTAAAACGATGCAAATGGTGGGTGCAACAAAAGGCTTTATTAGAAAACCTTTTATATGGAATGGTATACAATTAGGTTTTTTAGGCGCTTTTATTGCTTTAATAGGGTTGGCTTCTGTCATTTATTATATAAATCAAAAAATTCCAAGCTTAGAATTATTAAATGATTATACTACTTTAGCATACATAATAATTGGGGTACTTACTAGTTCTTTTTTAATAACATGGTTTAGTTCTTTTTTAGCAACCAACCGTTTTTTAAATTTACAAACAGACGAACTTTATTATTAATATTATGAATCCAGAAAAAAAATCCTCTAAACCACCTTTTCTTTTCGGAAAGAAAAATTATCTTTTTATGTTTATAGGTATTGGCTTTATAACTCTTGGCTTTATTTTTATGGCAGGCGGCGGAAGTGATGACCCAACTGTTTTTAACGAAGAGATTTATAATTTTCAAAGAATTCGCCTTGCTCCTACATTAGTTATTATTGGCTTAGGAATTCAAATTTATGCAATTCTACTGAATCCAAAAAAACAATAATGAGTTCTATTGAAGCTGCTATCCTTGGAATGATTCAGGGGCTTACTGAGTTTTTACCCGTATCATCTAGTGGGCATTTAGAATTAACAAAAGCAATCCTTGGAGACAATTCTCTACCTAAAGAAAGTTTGGCTTTTACAATTGTTTTACATTTTGCAACTGCACTAAGTACCATTGTCATTTTCAGAAAAGAAATCTTAGAAATCTGTAAAGGACTATTTGAATTTCAATGGAATGAAGAAACAAAGTTTTCAATTAAAATTATTGTATCTATGATTCCTACTGTTTTCATAGGTCTCTATTTTGAAGAAGAATTATCCTCTTTATTTGATGGGCAAATTTTATTAGTTGGGTTTATGTTATTTATTACAGCAGTATTGCTTTTATTGGCCGACAAAGCTAAAGACACTTGTAAAAACGTAACTTTTTTTAATGCGTTTATTGTCGGCGTATCTCAAGCCATTGCTATTTTACCAGGAATTTCAAGATCTGGAGCTACAATATCTACTTCAGTTTTATTAGGAATAGATAGAACAAAGGCCGCTAAATTTTCATTTTTAATGGTAGTCCCCATTATTATAGGTAAAGTTATTAAAGATTTGTTTGGAGGAGAAATAAATGTTGCTCCAAATGAAATTTCTTCTATGGCTGTTGGATTTTTTACTGCTTTTATTGCTGGACTAATTGCCTGTAAATGGATGATTGCATTGGTACAGAAAAGCAACCTGAGGTATTTTGCTATTTATTGTGCCATTATTGGACTTGTAGCAATTGTTTATTCTATATCACAATGACTGTTGAAGATTATTTAAAAGGTCAGGTTTTATTGATTGACAAACCTTTAGGGTGGACCTCTTTTCAAGTTGTCAATAAAATACGTTGGCACATCAAACAACAATTTGATTTAAAAAAAATTAAAGTCGGACATGCTGGCACCTTAGATCCTTTAGCAACTGGATTATTAATCATTTGCACAGGAAAAGAAACTAAAAAAATCGCTACATATCAAGGACAAATTAAAGAATATAGAGGAACTTTCACATTGGGGGCTTCGACACCAAGCTACGATCTAGAAACAGCCATCAATAAAACGTATCCCATAGATCATATTACCAAAGAACTTTTAATAAAAGCCACTCAAAATTTCATGGGTGAAATTGATCAAAAACCTCCATTATTTTCTGCTATTAAGAAAGACGGAAAACGATTGTATGAATTTGCTAGAAAGGGAGAATTAACCGATATCGCCCTAAGAAAAATAACGATTTCAGCATTTGAACTCAAAAAAATTAAAATGCCTCAGGTAGATTTTAAAGTTGTTTGTAGTAAAGGAACCTATATAAGATCTTTAGCCTATGATTATGGATTAAGTCTTAATTCTGGTGCGTATCTTTCAGCGTTGAGAAGAACTAAAATAGGTGATTTCTCTATTAAAAATGCCTTATCTATACCCCAATTTATCAAACAATTGGAAATGGCATAATTCTTGACAAATTCAATCAAAATCAACCATGTGAAGAAAAGTGTACTTATTTATTTTTTCCTTTTTATTCAAATTTCTTCATTCGCTCAGCAAAAAAATGGAGTCGCTTTTTTTACTACAGATTTTAATTTAACTTTTAAAGTAAATGAAGATTTTGAATTTGGCAGAAACAATAATCAAAATTTCTTTATTCCAACCGAAATATTACTTCGTGTGGGGTTTGGATATGAATTTAAAAAGAAACTTGCCCTTAGTTTTAACACGGGGTTTGATCACCATTTCGATTATTCTATTGGAACAATTCCAACTTATATAGCTTTTCAATACAATATCTGGAGTAGAGATGAAGATGCTTTTTTTATTCGCTTTAATGCCGGTAGGCTTTGGCGATTTGCTGACAGATTTTCCGATGGAGACTACAGAGCTTATGGAATTGGTTGGAGAATTGATAATGGCAATAAATGGAAACCCATTATTAAACTTATGTATCATCAAAAAAAGGTCAAAAATTTTGAAAATGGTCAAATAAATAATGTGTCTTTGGGAGTAGGTTTTTCCTTATATTAATTATAAAAAGCGTTTGTACCAACTATCTTCAATAGCTACTTCCCAATAATTTTCAAAATCAAATTTAGTGGAGATTAAATTATCAAATAGGATTGTTTTAGCACTGACAGCTCTATCTTTTATAAGTTTTTTAAACTCTTTGAGTTCTTTATACTGAATATATTTTCCTTGTTTAAAACAGACATTCATTCTATCAAGCAACTGGACTGCATAAGTATTTTGAAGGTCAAGAATAAAATGAACTAACAAATCTATATCCTGGTTTGTTATTGTTGAATGACTCTGATCCGCTGAAATAATGATAAACCTATTGTATAAGAATTTATACGAACATAGAAAAAGCTCCTCTTTTGCTTTCCACTTCGTTATAAAATTTTTTATTTTTAAATCAATTTCTTCAATTTCGTGGGTATAAAACTTTCTGCTGGATGGATATATCCAAATTTTTGCTTCTTCAGGTAATGATGTAAAGTCCGTAATCATATGGTAAAGATAAAACCCTTAATACAAAATGACAATGCTTATATAATTATTGAATGAGAAAAAAATTAACCTACTATGGATATAAAGTTTTTCTAATATTGATTTTTTTGAGCAAGCAAATTTTTGACAATCTCTTCAGTCATTGAAGAAAGGGTATAGGTAGGAGACCATCCCCAGTCTTTTCTCGCTTCACTATCGTCTATTGTGTTTGGCCAACTATCTGCTATTTCTTGTCTAAAATCTTGGCTATAGGTAATGCTAAAGTTAGGAATGTATTGTCGTATTTGAACGGCTAATTCTTTAGGAGTAAAATCTATCGCAGATACATTGTAGGATGTTCTCAATTTAATATCATCAGATTTTGCTTGCATAATTTTAATGGTTGCGTCAATGGCATCTTCCATATACATCATTGGTAAGCGCGTGTTTTCTTCTAAAAAACAGTCATAAGTTCCTTTCTCAATTGCTTTAAAAAAAATATCAACTGCATAATCTGTAGTTCCACCTCCTGGACTACTTTTCCAACTTATAATTCCCGGATAGCGTAAACTTCTTACATCAACATCATACTTATCATGGTAATATTGGCACCAGAATTCACCAGAAAGCTTACTAATACCATACACGGTAGTAGGTTCCATGATGGTTTTTTGCGGACTATTATTTTTTGGTGTCGTTGGGCCAAAAACAGCAATAGAACTTGGCCAATATACTTGCTTGATATGTTTTTCTTTCGCAATATCTAGGACCGCTAACAAAGAAGTCATATTTAAATTCCATGCTTTTTCAGGAAAGGATTCTCCTGTTGCAGAAAGCATGGCTGCCAAAAGGTAAATTTGGGTTACCTTATACTTTTTTACAACTGTTAAAATTGCTTCTTTATTTGTGGCATCAATAATTTCAAAAGGACCAGAACTCATCGAAAGAGTATTTCCGTTTCTTATATCCGATGCAATTACACGATTAGTTCCATAAATAGTACGAAGTTTTTCCGTTAATTCTACTCCTATTTGACCACACGCCCCTAATATAAGTATCGTTTGACTCATTCTAATAGCATCCCTTTTAATAAAAACAAAGGTAAATAATTTAACTTTTCATAAAAAAAATACTTTAACAAACAATTTATTGAATTATCATCAAAAAAATCATACAATTTCATCATTTTAATAACACCTGATTTGTAGTAGAATTTATGTATTTTTAGAAACTAAAATTTTATCAATGAAGTTTGTTGTCTATTCTCTTCTGTTTTTTTTTATTCTCTCATGCAAGGACACCAAGACAGGTACAACTCAAATAGTTAAAAAATCTGATTACAGTACAGTAAAAAAACATGAACAGATAGAGCTTGTACAAAGAACATATCAATCAAAAATTGATTCTTGGAAAGAATATGAAAACTTACTTGAATTTTTAAATCAATATTATTCTATTTCACCCAACGATGCAATAAACAACTCAAGGGAATTAAATGATATAACCCAAAGCCTGAATGATAGCATAAAACCAGAGTTTTTAGAAAGACCCGCTTTTAACGCCAGAGTAAATTTGCTTTTCAATGAAACATTAAGATTGTATGATATGTCTTCTATTCCTTCAATAAAAGCAGTCGAAGTGAATGAACAAGTTGCTAAAATTTTGCATGCATTTTCTTCTATCAATTCAAAAATTAATACTTTCATTAAGCAGGCCGAATTAGAAAATGAAATGACAGATCTCAATTTTAAAAATGGGGTCTCCAACAAAACATTAAAACAAGACCCTCAACCTATTAAAGTTAAACCTTTATCAAAAGGTAAGCTATCTGCTAAGTCTCAGAAAATGAATCTTTTGGAGCAAGAACGTATTAAGGATAAACGAAGAGTCTTCCGTAAAAGAAAAAAGAATGTTAAAAAAGATCCCAATTAAAAAAACACTTATTGTATTGTCAGTTATAATTGTGTCCTCTTGTACAAGAGAGAGTAACATTGATCAACAGAACAAAATTGAAATCATCAAAAATGTAGATTCATTTTTAAATGATTGGCACAAGGCTGCTTCAGAAGCTAATTTTGAAAATTATTTTACTAAAATGGATAGCATATCTGTATTTATTGGTACTGATGCATCTGAGAACTGGACTAAAAAAGAATTTATGCTGTTTAGTAAGCCTTATTTTGACGAAGGAAAAGCATGGGATTTTAAAACTCTGGAAAGAAATATTTATACAAATAATTCTCTTAATTTTATTTGGTTTGATGAGTTATTAGATACTTGGATGGGAGTATGTAGAGGTTCAGGAATAATCGAAATAAAAAATTCTAAACCTTCAATCAAACAGTACGTTCTTTCTTTCACCGTTCCAAATGATAATGCTGATGAAATCATTCAAATTAAGAGAAAAAAAGATTCGATGATGATCCATAAATTAAGACCAGATTTTTGAAACTAAAAAAGATAACTTTTAAGGTTTTTTTATGTTAGCCTTTTATGTATAATTTCTTGAATTAAATCAAGTTCATATCCTTTTCTTAGCATATATTCTATTATCTTTTTTCTTTCTTTTATTGGGTTCTCTTCATCAATGGAAGCTGCTTTTTTCTCTATCAGTTTGATCGCTATGCCCTGATATTCCTCCTCATTAATCTCATTAAGAGCTATTTCTATATTATACTTCGAAATATTTCTATACTTTAACTCTCTAATAATTCTGAGTTTGCCATAGTTCTTAATTCTAAATTTTCCTCTAGCAAAACTTTTAGAAAAACGTTCTTCATTCAAAAAGTTATGTCGCATAAGATGTAAAAGTATTTTTTCTCTCGCTTCAGGTATTAATTTATATTCCCTAATTTTTTTTTCTACTTCTTTATGGCATCTATCTTGGTATACACAATAATACTCCAACTTTTTTTTAATTTCATCAACTGTAAAAACGTTTTTTTGCTGCATGATGCTAAAATAGAAAAAGAGTTGAAAAAGTATGATGCCTTCCAACTCTTTTTTCTGAGAATCATATCTGTTCTATACGAACTTTACTTGAATCCACATTTTAAACTGAGTAATAAGATAAAATAAAATTGGAACTATTATTAAGGTCAAAAATGTAGCCACTAAAAGACCATAAATTACTGTCCATGCCAGAGGACCCCAGAAAATAACATTGTCTCCACCAATATAAATATTTGCATTGAAATCACTAAAAAGTGTAAAGAAATTAATGTTAAACCCAATAGCTAATGGTATGAGTCCTAAAATAGTTGTAATGGCAGTTAATAATACTGGACGCAAACGGGCTTTACCAGCCTTCACAACACACTCAAATAAATGTTGAGTTGGTAAGTATTTTACATCTGTTACATGTAATTCTTCTTTTTTCCTATCAATAAGTAGTTGAATGTAGTCTAGGAGTACAACACCATTATTAACAACAATTCCTGCAAGTGCAATAATCCCCATCATAGTCATCATAATTACAAACGAACTTCCCGTAATAACAATTCCTCCAAAAACTCCAATTAAACTTAAAAAAATTGCAATCATGATAATCGCTGGTTTAGAGACAGAATTAAATTGGAAAATTAGAATGAAAAAGATTAATGCTAATCCTTTAAGAAATGCACCCCCTAAAAAAGATTGTTGTTTATTTTGTTCTTCAATTTGACCAGTGTAGTCTATGCTGATATCTTTAGAGAGCTCATCAAAACTTCTCATTTCCTCCTTTATTTGATTTACAACAGCTGCTGCATCTACATACCCTGGAGCTAACTGAGAATATATCGTTACCACACGTTTAGTATCTCTGTGTTTTATGGCGCTAAAACCAGAGCTATTACTTTGAGAAGCGATCGTAGACACAGGAATTGATTTAATTTTTCCAGTTGCCTGATCTCTAAAGGTAATATTCTGATTAAAAATAGCATTTTTGTTATATCTAATATCTTCATTAAAACGAACATTAATATTATAATCTTCTCCGTCTTCCTTGTAAATTCCTGCTTTTGCTCCAAATATAGCATTCCGTAATTGCTGACCAACTTGTCCTATTGCAATTCCTAATTCACCTGCTTTTTCCCTATCAACCTCAACTTTCATTGATGGTTTATCTTTGTTTACATCAATTTTTAATTCATCGATGCCAGAAATATTTCTTGAATTTATATAAACTCGCATTTTTTCTGCAGCGATGATTAACTCTTCGTAATCTTTCCCTTCTAATTCTATATTAATAGGAGCACCTGCCGGTGGTCCATTTTCTTCTTTTTCAACAGAAATTAAAACTCCTGGATAAATTCCTGTGATGGCTTCCTGAACTTTTTGACGTAAGACTTCACTATCTTGCCCTCTTCTATACTTAAACTGACGCATGGTGGCTGTAATTTTTCCTTTGTGGGGCATTTCTGCTGAAGAACCTCCATCTAACATAGGGTTTCCAGCTCCCTCTCCTACTTGAGACACAGAACTCTCAACCATAAAATTATACTTTCCGTCTTTATAGATCTCATCATTTAGAACACTATACACCTTTTCCTCTATTTGCTTGGTAATTTTATTGGTTTTATAAATATCTGTGCCTTGGGGATACTCTAAATATACAATTACTTGATTAGGTTTATTATCTGGGAAAAATTCAATTTTTGTTCTTTGGCTTTTTACTGAGGCTATAAAACTAACAACAGCGGTAACAAGAAGAATAAAAGTTCCTAAGGAAAGTACGATAGGCTTCCATCCTTTCAATACTGTTTTTAAAATTCTCTCATAAAAATTTTCTAGTGAAACTAAGGTGTTTTTTTGAAAATAATTAGCGAATTTTCTTAAAATTAATCGATATACCCACATCATAATGGCTGTAAAAATCATTACGGAACCTATACCTCTATATTCTCCTCCAAAAAGTAAAATTAAAATCCCTGTAAGCGAAACAATACTAGTAATACTAATAATCCTATTAAGAGGCATGTCTTTATCTTCAGTATTCATAAACTGAGACACCAATACAGAGTTAAAGAAAATAGCTACAATTAATGAAGAGCCTAAAACAACAGATAAGGTAATTGGAAAGTATATCATAAATTGACCAAATACTCCTGGCCATAAACCTAATGGAACAAATGCTGCTACAGTAGTGATTGTGGATATGATTATTGGGAACGCAATTTCGCCAATTCCTTTTTTTGCCGCTTCTATACGAGACAAGCCCTCTTCATCCATCAATCGATACACATTCTCAACAACAACAATCCCATTGTCTACCAACATTCCGAGCCCCATAATTAGACCAAAAAGAATCATGGTATTTAATGTGTAGCCCATGAATCCTAAAATCATAACGGACATAAACATAGACATTGGAATTGCAAAACCAACAAATAATGCATTTTTAAATCCTAAAAAGAACATCAAAACGGTAACCACCAAGATAACTCCAAAGATGATATTATTTACCAAGTCATCTACTTGACTAATTGTTTTATCAGATAAATCATTGGTTATGGTTACCTCTAGATTCTCTGGAAAATATTCTAAAACAGCTCTATCTACAATCTCTTTTACCTGATCTGCAGCAGCAACCATGTTTTTACCTACACGTTTTTTAATATCAAGCATAACAACACTTTTTCCATCTTTTCTGGCAAAAGTTGTTTTGTCATTTTCTCTAAAATTTATGGAAGCAATATCTTTTAAATAAATAGAGTTTCCTTTTTCTGATTTGACAACAAAATTCTCAAGATCAGAGGGGGCATCTATTTCACCTAATATTCTAATGGTTCTTCTTTGTCCACTAGCGATTATATTTCCTGCTGATGAAGTAATATTTCCATTTTGAATAGCTGAAATAATATCATTAAAACTTACTTGCATTGCCATCATTTTATAGATGTCTACAGCAATTTCAACTTCCTTCTCTTGAACACCTCTGATGTCTACCTGTTTAACTTCACTTAAATCTTCAATATCATCCTCTAAATATTCTGCAAATTCTTTTAACTTTTTTGTTGGATAATCTCCTGAAATATTAATATTTAAAAAAGGAACTTCTTCAGATATGCTTAAATCAAATACTTTTGGAGTTACCTTAGCATTATTAAAGATCGGCCAATCTTCTGATGACTTTTCAGCATCTATTTTATCTTTAACTTTTTGTTTTGCTACTTCAACATCCACCCCATCATCGAACTCAACAATAATCATGGAGTAATCTTCTTGAGATGTTGAGATTATTTCTACCACTCCACTTAAACCTTTTAGTTCGTCTTCTAAAGGGTCTGTAATTAATTTTTCTATATCTTCAGCTGTGTTTCCTGGATATAATGAGCTTACATAAATTTTTGTTTCTTTTATTTCAGGAAAATCCTCCCTTGGCATATTAAAATAGGTAAGTATTCCCAAAAACAGAATGAGTACAATAGAAACATACATGGTGGTTTTATTTTTAATTGCCCACGATGATAATTTAAATTCCTTATCCGTTTTTTTCTTTTGATTGGTCATTTTTCTGTAAAATTAGGATTTAGCAATTTCAATTCTTTGGCCATTTTTTACACTTCTTGCTCCTTCAACAATTAACATATCTCCCGCTGAAACACCCGTCAGGATTTGAATCTGATCTCCTTGAGTTTTTCCTGTTGTTATAATTACTTGATTAGCGACACCGTAATTTCCTTTCATTTTTTTAATCACATACACGTATTGATTACCTAGGGCATTTTCAGAGATGATACTTTGAGGAATCATAACAGCTGATGAATTTGTGTAATCATTGATCTTTAATTTAGCGGTCAAATTGGGTTTAATTTTTTGATCTTTATTTGGAACTGAAATTTCAGCTTTAAAAGTTCTATTGGTCGGGTTTATAAAATTTCCAGTCTGTCTTATTTTTGTCGTTATTGTTTTGTTTAAAATTGGAAATAATACTTGTACCTCTTTACCTTTTGTTATAGAGGTAACATATGATTCTGGAATATCAGCTTCTATATACATTTGATCTAAATTGATGATTCTAAAAACTTCTGAGCCTAGACCTGGAGCAACAATTGTTCCTTGATCTTTGATAACATCATCTATCACTCCGTCAAATGGAGCTGTGATTTTAAATTTTGCTTGTTGTTTTTTTAACTGTGCCAAATTATTTTTTTGAGCTTCATAGTTTGTTTTAGATTGTAAAAACTGAATTTCTGAGCCAATTTTCTGATCCCACAATCTTTGTTGACGTTCGTAGGTTGTTTTTGCTAAGGCTGTGGTTACCTCTAATTGCGCTACTTGTTGAGCCATTCCTCCATCATCTATAACTGCTAAAACATCTCCTTTAGAAACTAGCTGTCCTTCTTTAACAAAAACAGACGCTAATATTCCTGCCATTTCAGGGTATATCAAAACATTTTGCTTTGTTTTTACATTTCCTTGTAATTCTAAGTAGTGAACAAAAACTTCATTTTTTAGTGTCATAGAAGTTACTAGAGGATTTCTTTTTAAAGTATCTAATTTTTCAATTACTGAGTTTAGTAACTTGATCTTTTTAGAAATTTCAATTTTTTGTTTCTCTAATTCGGATTTTACAGTACGAATTTGTTTCAAATTTTTTGAAGCAATAAGATCTTCTGTTGAGGTTTCTTTTTCTTTAGAACAAGAAGCCATAAAAATTGAGAATATACTTGCTATGATAAAAATATTTTTCATTTATTATTATTTTAATGGAATGTTTAATGCATTTTCAAGAGCGGCTTTTTTTGCCACTACATCTAACATCGATTGAATAAATATTTGTTGTTGACTGTATAATTGGTTTTGGGCTTGAGCTAAATCGAAACTTGAAGACAAGCCTTCAAAAAATTTTATTTGTTGTTTTTTTTCAATTCTCTCTGCTAATGTTAAATTTTTCTTTGCCGTATTATAATTTTCTATACTTAATTGATAGTCGCTCTTAGATCTTTGTACCTGAAGATGTAACTTTTCTCGAGTCTCTTTTAATCTAACATCTGCAATATCAAGATTAATTTTTGCTCTCTGTGTTCTAGCACTTCTCTTTAGGCTAGTAAATAGTGGAACTTGTAAGCTAACTCCTAAAAGGGAATAATTAAACCATTGTTGATTCCCGTTAAAGAATGAAAAAACATCTGAATTTGCTTGACTACCAAAGTTTGCAAAAGCTTTTAAAGAAGGTAGGGCTTGGGTTTGCTCATAACGCATTAATAATCTTTTAGATTCCCTATCATTCTGAGCAATCCTGAAATCTATATGATCATCTACATTAAAAGGTTGAGAGATCAACTCAAAGTTAATATTTGATTGTGTGAGTGAGTCTAGAGTATCTGTGAGAATTACTTCTACGCTGATATCATTTCCCAAAGTAATATTTAACATTTGATATGCGATGCTTCGTAAGCGCCGTACACTATTTAATTGACTTTCTGTATTCCCTAATGTAATTTCTAATTGTTCAACAGTCTCTTCTTCATTCAAGCCATTTTCAAAAATCTTTTTAGCATCATTTAAATTTTTCTGTAAAACCTTCTTATTGTTCTCTAAAATTTCTAAACTTTTTTCCGAAATCAACACATTCCCATAAGCATTAATTACGGCTTCTCTAGTTAGTAGTTCCGTCTTCTCATTTGCTTGTTCAGAGATTTTTAAAAACGTTCTTGCAGATTGTAACCCAACTAAATAAGATCCATCAAATAGTAATTGGCTTACGGTAACTGAAGCATTAATATTTTGTTGGGTTCCAAAAGTAAACTGTTCGTTAATACCATCTCCATTCGTATCAAATAAGGTCACTTGTTGTTTCAGAAAATTTTGATAATTTATAACACCCTCTATCTGAGGCAAGCCCATAGTCGTTGTTTCCCACTTTTCTCGTTTGGCTGATTCAATTTCTTTTTTTGAAACGGTTGTATTATAGCTATTCTCTATGGCATAGTCGATGGCTTGTTGTAAAGAAAAACGCATGGATGATTGCTGAGCTTCCATTAAATGAGCCCCAAAAGTCGTTATGATAATTACTAAATACTTTTTCATTGATACATCTTATAATTGGTTTTCTAATTCTTGAATTCCTTTTTTTGTACAAATACCTCTTAAATGATATTCTAAATAATAGGTCATCAATGTTTTCATCGAATAATTTTGCAGGGGAAATAGATCTTTATCTTTAATACCAACTACTCCGTGAAAGTAAATTCTTGCAATAAAATCAATATCTACAGTAGGCCTATATAATTTTTGATGGATTCCTTTTTCTAAATTCTCTTTAATCAACTCTTGCATTACATCAAATTGTTTGTGCTTTAAGCTTGAATAAATTTTTGGATAGTACTTTTGAAGTTGGTATTGTGGTGACGATTTTTCATCTTTCAAGTGTTTCATTACAAATCTTTTAATTTCAAATAATTCAACAATTGGATTTTGCTCTTGTTTGTGGATTAAGTCTACTCCTTTACGAACCGTTTCAAATAAAAAATCAGTAACTGCTCCTACTAGAGCTGTCTTATTATTAAAGTGAGCATAAATTGTTTTTTTTGAAATTCCAGACTTCTTGGCAATATCGTCCATGGTAACACTCTTAAAACCAATAATTAAGAACATTTCTGATGCGATATGTAGTATTTTTTCTTTCATAAAAAGGTTTGCAAATGTACAAACGGAAACTATAGAAACAAAAATAGTTTCCAAAGTTTTAATGATTTTTTAACATTTGTTTCAACAGTAAAACTTATCTCTTATTTTTGCGATAAATTTTTACCCTTGGACATCACATCGTATCAAAATGAATTTCTAAATTATCTTGAAAAAAAACAATGGATTAGAGAACCTAAAAATCTCTATGAACCCATCGATTATATTATACAGCTTTCAGGAAAACGGATTCGACCTAT
>CATISV010000184.1 GCA_949541125.1 Flavobacterium sp. SCGC AAA160-P02 | reverse complement strand
GTGGTGGATCTAGCTATCTTGCAATTTTAGCTTTAACGGGAATAGCATATACTCAAATCAGATCCATTTCTTTATTATGTAACATCGTTGTTGTAGGGGGAAATGTTATATATTTTTATAAACAGAAATTATATGACTGGAATAAAGTAATTCCAATAGCTTTGTTTAGCGTCCCTTTGGCTTTTGTTGGTGGAACTATACAAATCACTGAAAGCTTCTTTTTTATTCTGTTGGGCTGTACACTTTTATTTACGGCTATTACAATGTGGCTTTCAAAAAAAATTACCTCTAAAAATAATGTCTCTCATACTATGAGTTTCTCTAAAAATGCTAGTTACGGGGGGCTTATTGGTTTTATCTCTGGAATGGTTGGTATTGGAGGGGGAATCTTTTTAGCGCCATTATTACATATGATTCAATGGGATTCTCCAAAAAAAATAGCGGCTACAGCCAGTGTCTTTATCTTATTTAATTCAATAAGTGGTATCCTAGGTCAATCTTTCAACCCTAATTTCTCTATACATTGGAATCTTACGATACTCCTATTATTAGCTGTTCTTATCGGTGGTTTTTTTGGAGCTAGAATTGGTAATCGTTATTTCTCAGCCATTCAATTAAAAAGAGGCACAGCAATTCTTATTGCCATAATTAGTCTGCGTATTTTAGTAAAATATCTTTGATGGTTTTGTATTTATAATAACGTTTGCTCTATTCTTTTCTGAACAATCTTACCTATTCTTTTATTAATTTCATGAGGGTATTGAGAATAAAAATGATACTCTTCCATTGAAAAATGTCCTAAAATTGTTCCAATAATCATATTCTTGAATGAAACATCTTTAGTAAAGATTGAATTGATTTGGTTCTGTTTTTTGTTTAAATTAAAATCAAAAAACTTTATGTTTCGTTTTTGAAGATAGTTTTGAAATAAAGCAATGAGTAAATCATGTTGCATTTTTATGATGGGACGAAGAGTACTGTTTTGAAAAGTTTCGATTTTACTGGTTCCATCATTTATTAAACCAGGAATCATTGGTCTTTCCTTTTTATCCATTTAATAAGTCTTCTAATTCTAATTGATACTCATATTGAAGGTCTTCATGCAGTGTTTGTATTGCTTTTGTAATCATTACTATTTGTCTATCATACATGTTTTGCAAACGTGGGCTTTTTGAAATTGACGGTCTTATTTTTTTTAATTGGTCACAAAAATGAAGTAACAGTTGAGTTTCAGTCTCTTTTTTCTTAGAGTAGCGTATGTATTTTTTTGTTATTTTTAATATTTTACGGACAGTTTTTCTGATGTAAAAAAAACTCTTCGTATTCATTTCCTCGAAAAGACTATCCATATATTCTTTTACACTTTGAACATACATCTCTTCATTATGAGCCTCAAACAAAAGATAGGTAAGTAATTCCTTATTCTCTTTTTTGAATTTGGATAATTGAAGGCATAGTTCAACTAAATCTTGAGAAGAACGATACTGTAGTTCGTCTTTTATTATTTTTAGTGTTAATGCCTTCAAAATGTAGTCTTTATTTTTTCAATTTTTGTTTCACCAAAAAACCTAGAATATTCCTTTCAATTCTGTCTATGACATCATTTGTTGTTGCTTTTAAAAAAGGATCTCCAGTGATTTGTTCAAACAATTCAATATAACGTTCTGAAATCTCTAAAACTTTTTCATCAGACATTTCAGGAATCTGCTGTCCTTCTTTTCCTTGGAACCCATTTTCTATTAACCATTGACGAACAAATTCCTTGGACAATTGTTTTTGTTTCTCTCCTTTGGCTTGTCTTTCATCGTATCCATCTGCATAAAAATAACGAGATGAGTCAGGGGTGTGAATCTCATCAATTAACACAATTTTCCCATCATTTGTTTTTCCAAATTCGTATTTGGTATCAACCAGAATTAACCCTCTTTTAGCTGCAATTTCGGTACCTCTTTGAAAAAGTTTTCTTGTATACTCCTCCAAAACTAAATAATCCTGTTTGGAAACGATTCCTTTGCATATAATATCTTCCCTAGAAATATCTTCATCATGTTCACCATTATCAGCTTTCGTTGAGGGTGTAATAATCGGTTTTGGAAATTGATCATTCTCCCGCATACCCTCGGGCATGGAAACTCCACAGATTATTCTTTTACCAGAATTATATTCTCTAGCTGCATGTCCTGATAAATAGCCACGGATTACCATTTCTACTTTAAAAGGTTTACACAAATGACCAATCGCAACATTTTCATCAGGGTTGGCAATCAACCAATTAGGAACTAAATCTTCTGTTTCCTTCATCATCTTGGTTGCAATTTGATTAAGAATTTGACCTTTGAAAGGAATTTGTCTTGGCAAAATCACATCAAAGGCAGATAATCTATCAGAAGCTATCATTACCAATAGTTCATTGTTGATATTATATACTTCTCTTACCTTACCTTTATAAGCGGATGTTTGATTTGGAAATTGAAAATGGGTTTTGTTTATCGTATTTGTCATAATATTTTCAAAAGTAATTAAAGGCATTTAAAATTAGTCCGTTTCAATACCCTTGTAGGCACTGATAATTTTTTTTACCAACCTGTGACGAATCACATCTTTGTCGTCTAAATAGATTTGAGCAATTCCTTTAATGTCCTTTAGTGCAAGTAAAGATTCTTTTAATCCTGAAATTTGCTTTCGGGGTAAATCTATTTGTCCTGGATCTCCATTGATAACAAACTTTGCATTTTTACCCATTCTAGTTAAAAACATTTTCATTTGATTATGAGTTGTATTTTGTGCCTCATCTAAAATGACAAAAGCATTGTCTAATGTTCTCCCTCTCATAAAGGCCAAGGGCGCAATCTGAATAACCCCTTTTTCTATATGAGATTTTAATTTTTCGAGAGGTATCATATCTCTTAATGCATCATATAAAGGTTGCATATAAGGGTCTAATTTTTCTTTCAAATCACCTGGTAAAAAACCCAAGTTTTCTCCTGATTCAACTGCAGGTCTGGTTAAAATAATTCTACGAACTTCTTTTTCTTTTAATGCTTTAACAGCTAGAGCTACAGCAGTATACGTTTTTCCTGTACCAGCAGGTCCCACGGCAAATAACATATCATTTTTTTGCATCATTGAAACCATTTTTCGTTGGTTTTCTGTTTGTGCTTTGATAAGCCTTCCGTTACTCCCATAAACCAGAATATCCTTTGAGCTAGGTGCCTTCTCCTCTTTACCAGAGGAAGTTAAAATTCTTTCAATACTATTTTCATCTAACTTATTATAACGATTAAAATACTTTATTAACATTCTTAATCGCTTCTCAAACTCATCAAGGAGTTCTGGTTCACCATAAATTTTCAATTTAGACCCTCGAGCAACAATTTTTATTTTTGGAAAGTATCTTTTTAACTGTTCTATTGTACTATTATGAGTTCCAAAGAATTCATTTGGGCTAATTTCGGTTAACTCAATTATGCGTTCGTTCAAATGATTTTGATTTATTATTATTTGTTGAATAATTCAATTTAAAAATAGTGAATAAATTTTCAGAAATGTTTAGCTTTGTATGAATATTTTAATCAACTTTTACACATTTAATTAACAGCCAATTC
>CATISV010000183.1 GCA_949541125.1 Flavobacterium sp. SCGC AAA160-P02 | reverse complement strand
GTAAAATCTACTGAAACCAATAAAATTCTAGTAAAAATATGCTTAAAAATATACTGCACTCTTGGAGTAACTTTATGCGTATAAACAAGGATCAAAACTAAAGAAATATTTAAATTTTGCCATTATCGGCAAAGCTAAAATAAGACTTTTCCGTTATTATTAAATGATCCAGGAGCTTTATATCTAAACTTCTTCCCCCTTCTTTAATTTTTTTAGTAAGTTCTATATCTGAAGAACTCGGAGTTGTTTTTCCTGACGGGTGATTGTGACAGATAATAATAGAAACAGCAGAAATTTCTATCGCTTTCTTATACAAGAGCCTAACATCCACTAGTGTAGCAGTTAATCCTCCTTTACTTAACTGATTTTTTAATAATACCTTGTTAGAATTATTTAAATACAAGACCCAAAACTCTTCATGTGGTAAATCTTCCAACAATGGCTTCATTAATATAAAAGCTTCTTTACTACTGCTAATTGTTGGATATTGAATCCCTATTTCTAGCTGTCTTCTTTTTCCTAGCTCTAAGGCCGTTATTATGGCAATGGCTTTTGCGGGTCCAATTCCTTTAAAAGTAGTTAGTTTATGAAAAGGAAGCTTCGCAAGTTCATGAATATTATTATGGACAGATGCCAAAATTCTTTTTGATACATCAACAGCGCTTTCATCTGTATTTCCAGAACCTATTAAAATAGCAATCAATTCAGCAGAACTAAGAGCAAAAGCCCCTTTGGCGATTAGTTTCTCTCTAGGGCGATCGTCTAAAGCCCAAGATTTGATGGTTAATTTTTTCATCTAGCAGGTTTTTTTTATAAAGATACAAAAGCTAATGAAAATTAATATAAACCTTTATTTCAGTGACACTTGGTTAAGTTTTATATCTTTGTGATAGTTTTTCTTATTAATTATGAAAATTATTATCGCAGGGGCTGGAGATGTTGGATTTCATCTGGCCAAATTATTATCCTACGAATCACAAGATACATACGTGATAGATATCGATGGAGAAAAGCTGCACTACATAAACAATCATTTGGATGTATTCACCAAAAAAGGTGATGCTACTTCCATAAAATTACTAGAGGAAATAGGAATTGATTCTGCAGATTTACTTATCAGTGTAACCGAATCTCAAAATACCAATTTTACCATTTCTGTTATCGGAAAATCTTTAGGTGCAAAAAAAACAATTGCCAGAATAGACAATCCCGAATTTCTAAAAAATAATCAAATAGATTTCAAAAAATTCGGATTAGATTTTATCATTTCTCCAGAAGAATTAGCTTCAGAAGAAATTAAAATGTTGTTACATCAATCGTCTTTTAATGATACTGTTACCTTTGAAAATGGCTTGTTTAACGTAATGGGAACCACCCTAGGCTATAAATCTCCTTTATTAGACAAGAGTGTAAAAGAAGCGAGAAAAATCTTTCTTAATGTTGATTTTATTACCATTGCTATCAAAAGAGAAGGGGTTTCACAAACAATAATCCCAAGAGGAGATACTCTATATAAACTTGGTGACCAAGTATATTTTTCAGTTCCAAATTCTAGTCTAGAAAAG
>CATISV010000182.1 GCA_949541125.1 Flavobacterium sp. SCGC AAA160-P02 | reverse complement strand
TTAATAAAGCTGATATAAATTTTAATGGAGGTATTGAAAGCATAATTCTTAAATCTTCAATAAAATTTGTTTCCTCATCCAGATATTTAAAAACTTTTATTAACGAATTTCTTTGAAATAATTTTGAAAACAATGTTGATCCAAAATAATTATCCTTCGATAAAACATCTATCATTAATAAATCATACCACCAAAACCTTGTTTTCTTTCTGAAATTTCTAAAATCATTTTGCGTCTTAATAAAATCTATTACTTGATTTGTTTTTTTAGTCGTATTTCTGAAAGTAAATCCAGTACTTGCTTTTGTCCATCCTCCAATAGTTCCTATATGTAATATGTTTTTTGAATTATGAGTCCAAAACTTATAAGATGTCATCGGAATTACCCCTTCTTCTTTTTCAAAAATTCTGTAATTTTTAATTGATTTTTTTTTTAAATATTGCAAGATCTCTCCTTCATATTCATCTTTACTTAACAAGTTTTTAGAAAAAAGTGTATACTCAAATAATGCTTTTCTTGGAGATAATGGCAATACATACATAAATCTAGTATTTGTATGTTGCTCTACAGTAAAGTCCATAAAAGTAGCACAAGAATCGTCAAAAACTTCTTCTTCTGTTTCTACAAACCATCCCTGAAAATGTTGTAAAAGAACAGGAAATATTGATTGTTTTGTATAGGTTCTATCAAAATCTATACTATTGATTAATTTATCAGCTTGATATTGATTATTTAAAGTATCTACGATAACCTTATCATTATTATCATTTATTTTAACAACAGTATCTTTAATGAAGATAATATTCTCTTTAGTAAGAATAACATCCCATAATTTTTTATAAAAATTTGCACTACGAATCATTTTATAAGAATATGATTCTAGAGGAATTTGCTTTGTAAAGGAATCACTTTTAAATAATATTGAGTTCCAGGATTTATATACTATGTCATCCCATTCACCTTCATTTTTTTCCCAAAAACACCAAGTTCTATCATTCGAATTCTTATTTTCCTTATCAATTATTAATATGGAAAGATCATCAAAAAAAGAATCTTTTGCCATTCTGTAGGCCATCATTAGCCCTGAAGCTCCAGATCCCGTAATGATATAGTCGTAATGTTCCATTAAAATAATAAAAAGGTAAAAAAAGAAAATTGCAATTCACGCTAATATATAAGGGGAATCCTTAGTTTAAAAAAATACAGATTTAAAATTTTGGTTTTCTAAAATATTTGAACGGAACAAATAACATTCCAAAACACTCTCCATCATGTTTCATTAATTTCTTATGATGAATTTTATGTGCTTTTCTTAAGCCTAAAAGGTATCTATTTTTTGTCCGCTTAAACCATTTAAATCGTTGGTGTATCAATACGTCGTGAACCAAAAAGTACGCTATCCCATATAGCATGATTCCAAAGCCAATTGCCGAAATAAAATATATTTTATTTTCAAATCCATAATAGATAGACATTGAACTTGGTAAAGCAAAAATGACAAAAAACAAGTCATTTTTTTCAAACAAATTCTTATATTTTGGTTGGTGATGATCTTCATGTAAATACCATAAAAACCCATGCATAATATATTTATGAGTGCACCAAGTTATCCCTTCCATGATAACGAATGTAACTAATACTATTAAAAATAAAAAAATCATTAAATCATATTTAATTTATACTTAACATAACTCCTGGCCAATAAATTTATTTTCATTGGATCAGATATTCTGACTCTCGTTTCAATAATTTCAGAAGATGGAACTTTTTTTAATTTCTTTAACAATCTTCTGTAATATCTGTAAGCCATATAGACCCCAAATTTTGCCTCTACAGGTAATTTTAATATTCCATGGGAATATGCATAATCAAAATCATCTTCTATTTCTTGAATAATTAATTCTTTAGATCTTGAATCTAAAGAAGATAGATTTACCCCAGGAAAATAGGATCGATTTAATAATTCATAATCGTCTTTTAAATCCCTTAAGAAGTTTACTTTTTGAAATGCAGAGCCTAATCTCATAGCAGCCTGTTTTAATTCATCATACTTTTCTTCATTTCCATTGACAAATACCTTTAAACACATTAAACCAACAACATCTGCAGATCCATATATATATTCGTTGTATTCTTCCTTTGTTTTGTAGGTTGTTTTAAATAAATCTGCTTTCATACTTTTTAAGAAAGCTATGATAAGTTCCTCTGGGATATTATATTTTTTAACAGTGGCCTGAAAAGAGTTAAGTATGGGGTTTAAACTTATACCATTTTCAACAGCCATATAATATTGTTTTTCGAAATTGATTAATAATTCTTCTTTTTTATAACTATGAAAAGTATCAACAATTTCATCAGCAAAACGAACGAAACCATAAATATTATAAATAGAAGATCTAATAGAGGGTGCCAACAATTTAACAGCCATCGAAAAAGAGGTGCTGTATTTTTTAGTTACTAGTTTGCTAGTATCAAAACTTATTTCGTCAAATAATTGCTTCATTTATAATCGAGTTTTTTTTATTAATTCAGAGACTATCTTTCCAGATATTAAAGCTGGAGGTACTCCTGGTCCAGGAACGGTTAATTGACCTGTAAAATATAAATTTTTCACTTTCTTACTCTTTAATTTTGGTCTTAAAAAAGCTGTCTGTAGAAGAGTATTAGCCATGCCATAAGCATTCCCTTTATATGAATTGTATTCATCTTTAAAATCATTTACACAAAAACTTTTTTTAAATATAATATTATTTTTTACTTTTTGGTTGGTAATTTTTTCAAATCGATCAATTATTATATCAAAATATTTATTTCTTAGTTCTTCTGTATCTTCTAAATCTGGAGCAAGAGGAATTAGAAAAAACCCATTTTCTTTACCTTCAGGAGCAGTATTAGGATCTGTTAAAGAAGTGAAATTAGCGTAAAAAAGAGGGGCTGAGGGCCAGGTTGGATTGTCGTAGATTTCTACAGCATGTCTATCAAAATCTGTATCAAAAAATAAGGTATGGTGATTTATATTTATAAGTTTTTTATCAAAAGCAACATAAAATAATAACGAAGAAGGTGCAAAGGTTTTTTTAGACCAATAGGATTCTGTGTATTGTCGGTATTTTTTATCTAATAATGTTTCGGTATGATGATAATCAGCACCACTTAAAACTAAATCAGTTTTGATCAATTTTCCGTTTACTCTTAATCCTGATACTTTTCCTTTATCGACTATTATTTTTTCAATACAACTATTGACTTCGAATACAACTCCGAGTTCATTAGCTAATTGTTTCATTCCTTCAACAACACTATACATTCCTCCATCGGGGTGCCATGTACCTAAACCAAAATCAGCATAGTTCATAAAATTATACAGGGCTGGAGTAACACTTGGTTTTGCTCCTAAGAATAAAACCGGAAATTCAAGAATTTTTATAAGTCGATGGCTTTTTATTTTTTTTCGTACCAAAGTGCTAATTGAGGAGAAAAACTGCGAAATACGTGATATTGTTGTTATTGTTACTAATTCTAATGGTGAAACACCAGGTTTATAAACTAAATCTTCTATGGCCGTATGATAATTTTCTTTGGCTGAATTCAAGAATTTTCTTAAATGTTTAGAACTTCCTTTTTCCTCATTTTCAAACATTGCATAAATATCATCAATATTAGAGGCTACAGATAAAGAGTCATCTTTTCCATAATATACTCTATAAGCTGGATCTAACTTTTTAAGTTGATAATAATCCGATGGTTTTCTTCCAAAATCAGCAAAAAAACGTTCAAAAACATCTGGCATCCAATACCAAGAAGGTCCAATATCAAAAATAAAACCATCTTTTTTGTATTGCCTAGCTCGTCCACCAATAGAATTATTCTTCTCTAAAACGGTGACAATATATCCCATTTTAGACAAATAACATGCTGCAGATAATGATGAAAAACCGGAGCCTATGATGTGTATGTTATTGTTCATTATTTATTGATAAACCAATTTCTTAAAGAATAGAGAAACAAATATAAATATTAGTTGAATAGGACTTGTTAGATCAAATAAAATTATAATTCTTTTAACAATTTTTGAATTTAATATTAAATTCGATTTACCGGATTTTATGAAAATAATATTCAATGTTAATAAATATAAAAAACATTTGTAAAATTGTAACTTATTAAAAATAATATGGTCTTATAATATAAACAAACAAGAAATTGCAAAACGCATTAGAAAAAAAATTTTTGAATGATTTTGAAAAAAATCAAAATATTGTTCACAAAATATGTAGGATATATACTTCAAGTAAAGAACAACATAACGATTTATTTCAGGAAATTACAATTCAAATTTGGAAAAACTATTCTAAATTTAGAGGAGATTCAAAATTTAGTACTTGGATGTACAGAGTAGCTCTAAATACTGCCATTTCCTTGTATAGAAAGTCAACAAGACAAATAAAAACTCAAGACTTTATTGATGCTAGTTATAAAGTAGAATTTGATGATTATGATAATACGAAAGATCAGCAATTGAATCTATTATATAATGGAATTAGAGGTTTAAATGATATTGAGAAAGCTTTAATGTTTTTATACTTAGAGGACAAACCCTACAAAGAAATTGCTAAAACTTTGGGGATTACAGAAGTAAATGCTAGAGTAAAAATGAATAGAACGAAAGAGAAACTTAAAAAAATATTAAACCCATAAAAATTTAACCTATGGATTTAGCTAATTATAAAAAAATCTGGAAGGACCAGCCCGAAAAAAATAAAATTTCTGCTTTAGAGATTTATAAAATGACCCAATCAAAATCTAGTTCTATCGTAAAATGGATTTTTATAATTGGACTACTTGAATTCATCTTCTGGTTTGCCTTAAATTATGTATGGACTAAAAATGGAGCTCTTGAACCTTATGAAAAACTAAATCTAATTAACTTTATAAATAGTATAAACTATTTCCATTATGTAGTTGTAGTATTATTTTTAATACTTTTCTACAGAAATTTTTCATTGATTTCTACCATAGATGACACCAAAACATTGATGAAAAATATTTTATTGGTTAGAAAGACAGTAAAATGGTACGTGTATTATAACTTGATAAATGTAGTAGTATTTTCAATTATTTTAAACATTTTGATCTATAAGACACCTAATGGAATTAATATTATTTCAGGAATTGATAATGAAAACTTTAATCAAGAAAACATGATGACAGTTTTTATAATAGTACAAATATTGGTTATAGCCTTTATGATACTAATTTTATGGCTTTTCTATTACCTTCTTTATGGAATTTTACTCAAAAAATTAAAGAAGAATTATAGAAATTTAGTAGACCTAGAATTGAAATGAAGAAAACTCAACTAATAATTTGTCTAACATCTCTTCTGTAAAATCTAAATGAGTTACTATTCTAATTTTACCATCTCCCATAGGTGTTAACAAAATATTTTTATCGGCCATTCTTGAAATAAAATCATCTGAATTAAGAGAATCTTTCACATAAAAAATAATAATGTTTGTTTCAACAGGTTCTACTTTTTTAACGTACGACAAGGTCTTGAGTAAACTCTCTATTGTCTTTGCTTTAGAATGGTCATCCGCCAGTCTTTCTATATGATTATCTAAGGCATATATTCCTGCGGCAGCCATATATCCTATTTGGCGCATTGCACCCCCAAATAACTTTCTGATTCGAAGTGCTTTCGTAATATGTTCTTTTTTTCCTAATAAGATAGACCCAACTGGTGCCCCTAATCCTTTTGACAAGCAAATAGATATAGTGTCAAATAAGGCTCCATATTGATTAGGGGTTTCGTTCTTGGTAACTAGCGCATTAAACAATCTAGCCCCATCTAAATGATACCCTAAATTGTTATCAACACAAACCTGTTTAATTTTTTTTAGTTCCTCAAAATCCCAACAAGCCCCACCTCCTTTGTTAGTTGTATTTTCTATACAAACCAACCTTGAATAAGGAACATGTATATCAGCTCTTCCAGCAGCTGCCAATTGTAATTGATTTGCTGTAAACATACCTCTATTGCCATCAATCAACTTGCAGGAAACCCCAGAATTAAATGCCACTCCTCCCCCTTCATAATTATACACATGCGCCCACTTATCGCAAAACAACTTGTCTCCAGGTTGTGTATGTAATTTTATGGCTGCTTGATTTGCCATGGTCCCTGAAGGAAAAAACAAGGCATCTTCCATTCCAAAGAGACGAGCAGTTTTTTCTTGCAAAATTTTAACCGTAGGATCACTTTTAAATACATCATCCCCTACTTTAGCTTGCATCATGGCATCTATCATTCCTTTGGTAGGTCGAGTAACTGTATCGCTTATTAAATCTATTTCCATGTTTTAATTATTTCCAATTGGAGATCCGTCTGGGATTTTAGGGACTGCTAAAGAACTATATTTTGCTGGATTCTTTTTAAAATGAGATATTAATTTTATCATTTCTTTGTGATAAATTTTTTGAATTCCAGTGGCTTTAGAATTTTTCAAAAAAATCTCTATTTCGTCAATTTTTTGATTTACAATTGCATTCACTTGAAAATACATTTCTTGATTTGAAGATAAATAGAACAATTGATGCAATACTTGAAGATTCACAATATTTTGTAACTCTTGATAATAAGAATCTTTATGTGTTAATTGAATCGAATTAGATATCAGTTTATCTAAAACCTCCTCAAGCCCCAATTGACTTTCATCTAAACTTTTATGTTGTATTAGTCTTGATACTCTTTCTGGATGTAATAATAACTTTAGAGTCATAGCAGAGGCTGTTTCCACTGCACCAAAAGGATCGAAAGCTACACCTGTTTTACTTTTAAAAGACTCTCTAGTTCTTTCATAACCAAAAGCTCTTGGTGGAAATAAATTCAATATTCTTCGAGGTATTGCAATCTCTTCTATGTCTAATGTTTTTAATACAGAGCTTAAAGCTTTTCGTTCAGTCTTACCATCAATTCTTTTTACAATTAGATTTCCGTCACCTTTAAGAGCATAGGTATAATCTAAACCTCCAATTACTTTCGTTGCTCCCTCAGTTTGGTATCTATGAAAGAAATATAATGGAACAAAAACGTCCTCCAAAACTGTATAGGGTTGATTTGATTTGATATTATTTTTTGAAAAATTAGCTATCGCATGTTTTCTTATAGCCATTACATTTTCTAATTCAGAGTAAACATTAGCACCATTGTCCCATAAATGAGCATATGCATGAGCACTTCCTAGAGGTCTTGCATCCTGATCAGTAATGAAACGCGCTCCATTTTTAAATGCATCTGTTAAAATTTTATTTAAAGCCAAATCTTCATCTTCATCTTTAGTAAATTCTGAATAGGAATAGGCAATTGATACTTTATCCCAATCACCTATTTTCGTATCATAAGCATCAGTGAAATCAACTTTCCCTTGATTTAATGATAAAGTAGGATGTGGATAGTCCATCACGGAAGCTCGTCCTTTGGAACTTGCTGCAAAATTATGAGCCAAACCAATTGTATGACCAACTTCATGAGCCGAAAGTTGTCTTATTCTTGCCAAAGCCATTTCCAGGGCAAACGAGTCGTCTTCATCATTTTTTGTGTAAGGAGCTAGCAATGATTGGGCAATTAAAAAATCTTGACGAATTCTCAAAGAACCTAAACTTACATGTCCTTTTATAATTTCACCTGTTCTTGGATCAGATACTGAACTTCCGTAACTCCATCCTCTGGTAGAACGATGTACCCATTGAATCACATTATATCGAACATCTAAGGGATCGGCACCTTCAGGTAACATCTTAACCTGAAAAGCATTTACAAAGCCTATGGCTTCAAAAGCTTGATTCCACCATTTTGCACCCTCTAAGAGTGCGGAACGAATTGGTTCTGGAGTTCCTCTATCTAAATAATAAATAATAGGTTCTTTAGCTTCACTTCTCTCAGCAGCAGGGTTTTTCTTTTCTAATCGATGTCTATATATGAATCTTTTTTTGATGGGTTCATTTACTGGTGTTGCATAATCTAAATAAGACATAGAATTGGCCCCTGATCTGGGATCAAATTTTCTAGGTTGATAACCATTTTCTGGCAATGCAACAAAGGAATGATGTTGATTTACAGTGACTAAAGACGGTGTTGGAGTAACACTTCTTATATGATAATCTTTTGGTTTTCCTCTGAAAGTAAGTAATAGGTCAAATTCTACATTTTTTGGAAATGCTTTAGTCCTTGATAAGTTAACAGAACTCTTGCTTCTGTCTAAATTATAGTTTCCTTGTTTTTTGCTAGCCAAACGACCTTTGACATTATGAGCATCTCTAAAAAAGAAAGAAGAAGCATCAACTAGATACTTGCCTTTATTTTCATCTATGATAACAAATCCATGCAGAACGGACTTCGCAAATGCTTGTTCTACCGATTTTTTTTCTTCAATATTATCGGTAATTGCTCTATAATCTTGATTGGATTGTATTAATAGAAGTTTATTTCCTGCTTTTTTAAATTTTACAATTCGTTCACCTCCCAACTGTCCTCTATCCAAACCGATATCGTTTGATCCAATTCCCTCAGATAAAGAGTTTACATATAAAAATTCTTGATCCAATTTTTCAATTTCTAAAAACAATTTATCTTTACTTTCGTCATAATAAAAAGTAAAAAAACCTTTATATTTTTTGATATTTTTTTTGTCTTTAAAAAATTGAGAAAATCCTGGAATAGAAAAACTCAAAACAAAGAATAGTAAGCATATTTTTTTCATGTTTTTGAATTTTAATTATGGTAAATTTACAATAATTAATAAGGAAACAAAAAAGTAGCAATTATTAATAATATTAAACGATATTATAAAAATATCGTTGTTAGTTAACTATTATGAAAGATTAACTCAGTCATAATATTTATTCATAACTTATTATAATATTCTTACAATACCGTCCCTTTAATTTTTTTCCAAATATTCAATAACAATAAACAAAAGATGAGAGCAATTCCAAATAATAATATTGCTATTTCATATTTTCCGTAAATCAAATTTCCAATGGCAAACATACAGGCGTAAATTAGAACACAACCAAGTATCATCGCTAATATACCGTTTGGCACACTCCATTTTTTAGTTGTTTTTACGATAGTTATGTTGGATTTATTAGCACGATTAAGTACTCTTTTCCAACCAGGTCCCCCTGGTTGGATTTTCTTGTAAAAATTGAATAAAACCTTGTCAGATTCAGGAGGTGTCAAATAAGTAACTATCAGCCAAATAATTGTTGAAAAAAGAACCACAAAGGGAAATTTAATATATCCTGGAAATATTCCTCCAACTGCAAATAATGCTTTTCCTTGTGAGGTAAAAGTTAATAGAATCGATATAATTCCAGAGGCTAACATTGCTGAAATCTCTGTCCAAGCATTTATTCGCCACCAGAACCAGCGTAAAATAAAAATAAGTCCTGTTCCTGCACCAAACATTAAAATAATATCAAAAAGTTGTAAAGCATTCGTTAATGATAGAGCAATGATAGAGCTAACAATCATTAAAATAATGGTCGTGATTCTTCCTATGTTTACGAGGTGCTTCTCTGAAGCATCAGGTTTAATCTGTTGTTTATAAAAATCATTTACAACATAGGAAGCCCCCCAATTTAAGTGAGTACTTATGGTACTCATATAGGCTGCTGCCAAAGAGGCTAGAACTAAACCCAATAATCCACTAGGTAATTTAGTTAGCATTGCAGAATAAGCGAGATCTTGTCCTAATTTATCTTTTGTTACATTCGGAAAAGCCTCCTGAATACTTGCCAAATCTGGAAAAAATATCAGTGATGCTAAAGCCACTACAATCCAGGGCCAGGGACGTAATGCGTAATGCATTATATTATAAAAAAAGGTAGCTGAAATAGCATGATTTTCGTTTTTTGCTGCTAACATTCGTTGTGCTACGTAGCCACCTCCACCAGGTTCAGATCCTGGATACCAAGAACTCCACCATTGAACTGCTAAAGGGATGATAATTAATGTTATAAATGTTTCCGTATCGTCCAAGCTTGGAAGAATATTCAACTTGCCCTTTACATTATTGTGACTTATCAGAGCCTCTAATCCACCAACTTCGGGAAGACCTACAATAAAATAGGCTGCCCCAAAAGAACCAATCATAGCAATAAAAAAAAGAATAAAATCAGTGTATACGACTCCCTTAAATCCACCTATTGCACTAAAAACAACTGTAACAAAACCTGCAATTAAGACTGTGTTTACAGGAGATAAACCAAGCATTACTTGTCCAATTTTTATGGCTGCCAAGGTAACACCTGCCATAGCTAAAATATTAAAAAGTATCCCTAAATACACTGCTCTAAAGCCTCTTAAAAAATGAGCAGGTTTACCGCCATAACGAAGTTCATAAAATTCAATATCTGTTTTTACTTCAGACTTTCGCCAAAGTTTTGCATAGACAAAAACAGTTAGAAGTCCCGTGACCAAAAATGCCCACCAAACCCAGTTTCCAGAAACTCCATTAGTACGAACGATATCAGTAACTAGATTGGGAGTATCTGTAGAAAAAGTAGTTGCAACCATTGAAATTCCCAAGAGCCACCAAGGCATGTTTCTTCCAGATAGAAAATACTGATTTGTGTTTTTTCCAGAAGATCTTCCAACATATATTCCAACGAATAAAATGGTGAAAAAAAGTAAGAAAATAATCGTTATGTCTAAATTGGATAATGATATCATCTGTAATTATGGTTTTGTCCAGTCTATATGGTATTCATGTGTCACAAGATAGTCATTCATTTCAAGAATATCTGATTTTGAAGTTAAATCTGGCACATGTTCAGAAAGAGGAATTCCTTTCATGGCTTCTGAATGTATTGTAATCATATGTAATATGGCTGAAGGTAGTTCTTTTTCATTTCGCTCTGCATGAATATTACAATCCTTTAAAAAAGGATAAAATAAGGCTCCATCAAATAAAAAAATATTCATACTTACCCTAAATTTTCCTTTAGCATACTGATAATTCTTTGTAGTGTCAGAACTAGGTTTTTCAATAATATCTATGAGATAATTATTTGGATCGGTCTTTGTGAGAGCAAAACGTTCAATTCTCCCTTGAGAATATTGAAGTGCATCTCTATCATAGTTAATAAATGCATTTCTGCTTTTGCTCTTTCGTAATAATGTAAATGCTTTTGTACTGTAAAGATTATCACAATTACAGACCACAAATTTCTGTGTTTGTAAATTAGAGTATTGTTCTAAAGCTTGGCATACAGCATCAGCTGTTCCCATAGGTTTATTTCT
>CATISV010000181.1 GCA_949541125.1 Flavobacterium sp. SCGC AAA160-P02 | reverse complement strand
AGTTTTTCTATGATTCGTGGAAAACATGTTCACCTAACTATTTTGGGAGCAATGGAAGTTTCAGAAAACGGAGATATTGCCAATTGGAAAATTCCAGGAAAAATGGTTAAAGGAATGGGAGGCGCTATGGATCTGGTGGCCTCTGCAGATAATATTATAGTTGCGATGATGCATACCAATAAACGAGGAGAGTCAAAACTTTTAAAAAAATGTTCTTTGCCTTTGACAGGTGTTGCTTGCGTTACAAAAGTCGTTACAAATTTAGCCGTTTTAGAAATTAAGAATAATCAGTTTTATCTTTTAGAGAGAGCTCCTGGAGTAAGTATAGAAGAGATTAAAGATGCGACCGAAGGAACTCTAATCATAGAGGGAGAAATTCCAGAAATGGATTTATAAGTTTGCGAAAAATGATTAACAAATGAAAATAATCTCTTACAACGTCAACGGAATTAGGGCAGCAATCAAAAAAGGATTTTTAGATTGGTTACAACAGGCCAATCCTGATGTTATATGTATACAGGAAACCAAAGCACAACAAGATCAAGTAAATTCTGAAGATTTTTTAAAGGCGGGGTATCCCTACCAATATTGGTTCTCGGCGCAAAAAAAAGGCTATTCCGGAGTCGCAATTTTTTGTAAGAAAAAGCCATATCATATTGAGTATGGTACTGGAATTGAAACGATGGATTTTGAAGGAAGAAATATTCGAGTTGATTTTGATGAAGTTTCTGTAATGAGTATGTATCTACCCTCTGGAACGAATGATGCAAGATTAGAATTTAAATTTAATTATATGGCTGAAATTCAAGATTATGTGGATCGCTTAAAGAAGGAGATCCCTAATTTGGTAATTTGTGGAGATTATAATATTTGTCATGAATCAATTGATATTCACAATCCAAAAATGAAGGGGGTTTCGGGCTTTTTACCTGAAGAACGTGAATGGATTGATAACTTTATGAAAAGCGGGTTCATTGATAGTTTTCGTCACTTAAACAAAGAACCTCATCATTATAGTTGGTGGAGTTATAGAGCAAATTCAAGAGCAAATAATAAAGGTTGGAGAATAGATTATAATATGGTTTCAGAGCCATTAAAAGCACATATTTATAGAGCATATATTTTACCTGAAGCGATACATTCAGATCATTGTCCTATAGGTTTAGAATTAGAATTTTAAATCCATGAAATCCTCCTTTTTTTTCTTTTTTTTCTTTTTTTCATTGATCACGTTAGGTCAAGTAAAAAAAGACACCTTATATTTAAATCAAGATTCTTTAATACAAGATCTTCAAGAAGAGATTTTTTCGGATAAACAGATTGCCTTAATCGACAGTTTGATTCTAGAAAATAAGTTAAACTCTATTTTTACAGATGAGATTAGGGAGTATTATATTCCTAATATAGATACCGTAAATATTTCTGAATTTGAAATAGACGAAAGTCTTTTAAAAGAAAGACTTTCTAGGATTAATGAAACTACTCCTTTTCATATTGCTTTCAATCCTGCCCTAGAAAAAATCATTAAATCGTATTTAAAGCACAGAAGAAAATATTATCCGAAATTTATGGCAAGAGCAGCCTATTATTTTCCTATGATTGAAAAATATTTAGACCAATTTGATATTCCATTAGAGATGAAATATCTTGCTCTTGTAGAATCGGCTTTGTTACCTAAAGCAAAATCTAGAGTTGGTGCAACCGGACTTTGGCAGTTCATGTATTCAACAGGAAAACAATATAAACTAAAAGTTAGTTCTTATGTAGATGAAAGACAAGATCCCATAAAAGCGACCATTGCTGCCTGTAATTATTTAAACGATTTATATACGATATTTGGCGATTGGGACTTAACTCTTGCTGCCTACAACTCAGGACCAGGAAACGTAAGTAAGGCGATTAGACGTTCTGGAGGCTATAAAAACTATTGGAATATTAGACCTTTTTTACCTAGAGAAACAGCAGGTTATGTACCAGCATTTTATGCAACAATGTATTTATTTACCTTTGCCAAAGAACATAATTTAAAAGGAAATATTCCAGAAATTTATTATTTCGAAACCGATACAATTCACATAAAAAGGACTATAAGTTTTGACCAAATTACAGCGCAAACAGGGATAAAAACCTCAACGTTACAATTTTTAAATCCAGCATATAAACTAGATATTATTCCATACATACAAGGAAGAAACTATACTATACGAGTTCCCCAAAAAAAAGTAGATGTTTTCCTAAAAAATGAAAAACAATTATACATGCTTGCCGATGCTGATGATGCAAAAAGAGAAAAACCTTTACCACAATATTTTGAGATTGACAAAAGAATCCGTTACAGAGTTAAAAAGGGAGATTATTTAGGTAAAATAGCGTATAGATATGGAATAAGAGTAAGTGACATTAAGCGATGGAACGGACTAAAAAATAATCATTTAACAATAGGCCAACGACTTAGTATTTATCCTAAAAATATACGAGTTCCTAAATCAACAAAAAAACAGGTATCCCAAAAACTACCTAAAGGGACTCCTACTATTTACGTAGTTAAAAGAGGAGATTCTCTTTGGACCATCGCAAAAAAGTTTAAAAAAGTTTCTGTAGATCAAATCAAAGAATGGAATAATATTTGGGGGACTAAAATCATTCAACCAGGAACTAAACTTAAAATATATAAAAGCTAAATCAATGAAAAAAATAATTACGATACTACTTAGTATTTTCTTGTATATATCATGCACTGATTCTGCTGTTGTTTTACCGAGATCTGTTGGTGCTTTTAATAAAGTAACAGTTGTTGTAAAGAACTCTATCTGGACAGGTAAGGTAGGGGATGAAATAAGAACATCATTTGGAGAATTACTCGTCGGTTTACCGCAACCAGAGAGAACATTATCTGTTGGTCATGTTGCACCGAATGGATTTAGTTCAATGATGCGAAGTAATAGAAATATCCTTATTGTAGAAATAAATGATAAGCAAAGCTATATCAAAACAAAGAATAAATATTCGAGTCCGCAAACAATTATTTATGTTTCTGCAAAAAATAAAGAAGAGCTCATAAGTGTCTTAAGGAAAAATATGAAAGATATTATAAAGACATTTAAAGATTCTGACATTCGAGTATTACAAAATGTTTTTACTAAGAAAAGAGTTAATGATACTTTATATAAAACTCTAAAAAAATTAAATATTTCATTAACGATTCCTCAAGAATTTAAAACGGTAGATGATACAGGAGAATTTCTCTGGTTAAGACAACATTTGAGTGGCGGTATAGCCAGAGGCGCTGGTAATAATAATATTTTAGTTTATTCATTACCATTAAATGAAAAGACAAGAACAGCCCAAAATATTATCTCTATGCGAGATGCTATAGGAGAAAAGTATATCCCAGGCTCTAAAGAAGGAATGTATATGATTACCGAAGCTGCTTATACACCACTGACAGTTACAACAGAAATATTAGGGAATAAAGCATTTGAAACTAGAGGAAAATGGGAGGTGAAAAATGATTTTATGGCGGGCCCTTTTTTAAATTATGCAATCATTGATGAAAAAAAGAATAGACTTTTAGTTATTGAAGGGTTTACTTATGCTCCATCAGTAAATAAAAGAGAATTTGTCTTTGAATTAGAGGCCATCGCTAAATCACTTAAAATTAATTAGAATAAAAAACTCACCTTTATTCATCACTGATTTTATCATTAAATATGAAAATGATGCATTTTTAATATCCAATTTTTGTTCTGACTCTCTGTAAAACATCGTTGGCTACTTTTCTTGCTTTTTGAGCTCCAATTTCTAGAATCTGGTCAATTTCATTTTTATTTTTCATAAAATGAGAATATCGTTCTCTAGTAATTGCAAATTTATCGAGAATAAGTTCGTATAATTCTTGCTTTGCATGACCATAGCCATAGTTTCCTCT
>CATISV010000180.1 GCA_949541125.1 Flavobacterium sp. SCGC AAA160-P02 | reverse complement strand
CTCACCTATAGAAATAAGGTGTTTTAGTTTAGACGTTGCATCTGTTCCATTAGAAATAAGTTCACGTAAAAATATTTCATGATCAGAATACAAGAATTTTTTAATTAATGGAAAGATGTTTTCTACCGATACATTAATGTTTCCTTTGCTCATATTGTTTATTTTAATAATTATAATTTTATGTCAATCACTATGTCAAAAAAAATACCAAAGTTACGATCGTGACAAGATGACATACGTTTTATTGATGTGATCAATAACTTAGGTCAGTTTAAATTAGTATTTTTATTATTTCAATACAAATAAACAAGCAATATCAAAATCAATCACCCTATATGTATAATTCTAAGATTACAGGTTTAGGATATTTTGTTCCTGATAATATCGTAACCAATGATGATTTAAAACAGTGGATGGAGACTAGTGATGAGTGGATTCAGGAAAGAACAGGTATTAAAGAACGAAGATGGATAGATCCAGCAACTAAAGAAACAACTTCAACTATGGCAGCAAAAGCTGCAAAAATAGCTATCAAGAGAGCCGGTTTGACAAAAGATGACATAGATTTTATCGTTTTTGCAACATTGAGCCCTGACATGTATTTTCCTGGTGGCGGAGTCCGAATACAAGACATGTTGGAGATGCCAACAATCGGAGCATTGGATGTTAGAAATCAATGTTCTGGTTTTATTTACTCCTTATCAGTTGCAGATCAGTTTATAAAGACAGGAATGTATAAAAATATTCTAGTCATTGGATCTGAGAATCACTCTGGAGGATTAGAACGTTCCACTAGGGGTAGAAATGTTACCGTCATTTTTGGTGATGGGGCCGGAGCGGCAGTTTTATCAAGATGTGAACAGGATGGTAAAGGAATTTTATCGTCTCATTTACATTCTGAAGGGAAACATGCAAAAGAATTGGCTTTGGAAGGACCTTCAACAGGGCGTTGGGTTCCAGAAATTTTAGCAGAAAATGACCCTGACGATGTTTCCTACTATCCATATATGAACGGTCAATTTGTTTTTAAACATGCTGTGGTTCGATTTTCGGAAGCGATTGTTGAAGGTTTAAAAGCCAATGGTTTGGAAAAAAAAGATATTAATATGTTAATTCCTCATCAAGCAAATTTGAGGATTGCACAATTTATTCAACGAAAATTTGAATTAAGTGATGATCAGGTTTACAATAATATCATGAAATATGGAAATACCACTGCAGCTTCAGTCATCATTGCCTTAACAGAAGCCTGGGAAAAAGGGAAGATTCATGAAGGAGATTTGGTTATACTTGCTGCTTTTGGTAGCGGATTTACTTGGGGAAGTGTTGTTATTAGATGGTAATTAATTGTTAGATATATTTTTAGGGATAACAAATTATACAAGGCATGAAAAACAGGGTTATAAGAGTAACTGTAATAACATTAGTAGTCTATGTTTTTTATCTTTTTTTTTATGTTGAAGATATTGTTGATGGTTCGAACCAAAATAATCATTTCATTGAAAGCAGGGATGGATTGATAGAAATTGATACAGTATTTAAAGACAATTTGGTGCTAGATACAATACCTAAAGATAAATTAATAATAGCGCCTGATTCATATAAAATTGAATGATCCAAAATTATTTTAGAAAGTTAGGCTTAGATGGAAAAAACTTTTCCAGTCTGAGCAATATCTGTATTGGGAAAGATTTCTTTTCCTTCTTCCTTAAATAAAGAAGTGTCATCATATCGACTGGAAAAATGCCCTAAAATTAATTTTTTTACCTTGGCTTTACGAGCTATTTCACCAGCTTGTTTTGCAGTGGAGTGTCTTGTTTTTGCCGCTAAATCTTCCTTGTCAGACAAAAAGGTAGATTCATGATATAGTAAATCTGATCCTTTTATGATTTCTATAATATCTTCATTATAAGAGGTGTCACTGCAATAAGCATAGCTCAACGATTTTTGGGGATGAAAAGTCAGTGTTGAGTTTTTTAAAACTTCCCCAGAAGACAGCAAAAAATCTTTTCCGGCTTTTAGATTGTTATAATCACAAATTTCAATTTCTTCAAATTGATTGATCATACTCATATTTAATTTTCTTGGCTTTTCTTTTTCTTTGAAAAGAAAACCATTGGTATAGATTCTGTGATGTAATGGAATTGTATAAACCTCAACTTTTTTATCTTGATAAATAAGCTCACTTTTATTAGAATTTAATTCATGGAAAATTAATTCATATTTGATTCTTGATTTAGAGTATTTTAACTGTAAATTAATAATTTCTTTGATTCCTTTTGGACCATAAATACATAGTTTTTTTTCTCTATTAAGAATTCCAAAAGTAGAGATAAGGCCTATTAAACCAAAAAAATGATCTCCGTGGAGGTGAGAAATAAAAATATGATTAATTTTAGAAAAACCAACTTTGTATTTTCGCATTTGGCGTTGAGTTCCTTCTCCGCAATCAATTAAAAAATGTCTAGAATTTATTTCTAAATATTGTGCGGTTGGATGGGCGTTAATCCTTGGTGTTGCAGAATGACAACCTAGAATGGTTAAACTTAAACTCATTAAATAATATAAGGTTTAGAAAGTAACAAATTTTTAAAGATGTTATAAATACAGAGCCTAGCACCTAAATTATTTTTAAAGAAAAAAATAAAATTGCTGCTTTTTTTAATCATTTCATTTATTTAAATTCCTAAATCTCTTTCAATTGCTTCCATTTCTAAAATATCTTTAGCCTCTTGAATTGACGGAACGATATTTAAAGTTTCCGGGAAGTCATCAAAATCTACTCCTGGTTTTATAAGCACAAAGGACATGTCTTTAGCTTTTAAAGATGTTGATATTTTTAAAAATAATGAGATATTTTCATCAATGATTTTAACATTTTTAGAAAGTTGTAATAGTAAGTGATTTGTATTAAAGCGTGAAAATCGTTCTTCAAATTCATCAAAAGATGATTCCTCAATATTCACAAGTGTATATTGATTATTTGTATGAATTTTCATGTTTATCTTTTTATTTGTTGGGCTAGCAAATAAATAACAGCCATTCTAACAGCTACTCCATTCTCTACTTGGTTAAGTATGATAGACTGATCTGCATCTGCTACATCACTAGTAATTTCTACACCTCTATTGATAGGTCCTGGATGCATAATTACAATTTTCTTTCCTAGACTATCTAAAACCTCCTTGTTGATTCCAAATAATTGTGTGTATTCTCTGGTTGTGGGAAAATAGTTATTATTCATTCTTTCGTGTTGCACTCTTAGAACGTTTGCAACATCACACCACTTTAGTGCTTTTTTGATGTTCGTTTCTACCGAAACACCCAAACTTGAAATGTATTTTGGAATTAAGGTTGTAGGCCCACAAACTTTTACATCTGCACCTTGTAATTTAAGTGCAAAAATATTTGATAATGCGACTCTAGAATGTAAAATATCTCCAACAATTATAATTTTTTTCCCTTTAACAGATCCTAATTTTTCTTTAATCGAATAACTATCTAATAAAGCTTGTGTAGGATGTTCATGTGTTCCATCACCTGCGTTAATTATTTTAGCGTTAACATGATTCGATAAAAAAACTCCAGCTCCAACATTGGGATGTCTCATGACAACAATATCAACTTTCATTGATAATATATTATTGACAGTATCGATTAATGTTTCCCCTTTTTTAACAGAGGATTGACTTGCGGAAAAATTAATTATATCTGCAGAGAGTCTTTTTTCTGCTAATTCAAATGATAATTTTGTTCTAGTACTATTTTCAAAAAATAAGTTAGCAACAGTAATATCTCTTAAGGAAGGTACCTTTTTTATGGGCCTATTAATTACTTCTTTAAAATGATTGGCAGTTTCAAAAATAAGGTCGATATCATTTTTATTTAGGTATTTGATTCCCAATAAATGTTCTACACTTAACTGCTTCATATATTATTTATTATCAATATAGATTATATCTTTAGTATGTAATTCCTTCCAATTTACGATTACTTTTTCTTCATTAATAGCATCAACTTGCTTTCCCTTATATGTTGGTTGTATGGGCAAATGCCTGCTAAAACGTCTGTCAATTAAAACTAATAATTCAATATTTTTTGGTCTTCCATAAGATTGTATTGCTGTCAAAGCAGCTCTCACACTTCTTCCTGAAAATAAAACATCATCTATTAAAACAACATTTTTATTTTCAATTAAAAAGTTAATCTGTGTGTTTGTGGCTTCTAATGGTTCTTCTCTTCTTCTGAAATCATCTCTATAGAAAGTAATATCGAGAAAACCAATATTGATGTCTTTAATTAGGTAAATTTGAGATAAAATTTTTCCTAATCTTTCTGCTAGAAAACTTCCTCTAGGTTGTAAACCAATTAGAACTGTCTCAGAAAAATCATTATGGTTTTCGATCAACTGACAAGCTAATCGGTGAAGAATTATTTCAATTTCTTTTGAGTTTAGTAAAACTTTTTTGCTCATGAGAAATATATCAATTTAGCTTTGATGCTAAAGTTCTGCAAAATTACTATAAAAAAAGGGATGCACAAAATTTATGACTTTAAATAAAATTCTGTTCAATTTGATATGTTAAAATTGTTAATTAAATTGTTGAAAACAAAAGCTTCTTTTTTAAATATTGATTTAGAATGAATAGTAAATTTATATAGTAAATTCAAATCATAAATGCCTATGTCATTGTCTAAGTTTGAATCAATGCTAAAAACAAATAGCATTTACTTTTTTGATTTGGTAGAGTTTGAAGAAATTATTGTTCACTACCTTGATACAGGAAAACATTCCCTTGCAAAAAAAGCTGTAAAACTTGGCTTAGAACAACATCCAACTTCTGTTGATCTTAAATTACTAGACGTAGAAATTCTAATATTTGACAATAGATTAGAAAAAGCATCTCAAAAATTGAAAAGAATTCAGTTGTTGGATCCTAATAATCAGGAGGTATATATTCAGAAAGCAACGATTTTCTCTAAAAATGGAAATCATAAAGAAGCAATCAAAAACCTTAAAATTGCTCAAACGTATTCGGGCGATAAAGTAGATATTTGGTCTATGATGGGAATGGAATATTTATATATAGATGATTTTGAAAAAGCACGATTGAGTTTTGCAAAATGTATCGAAGTAGATTTTGAAGATTATTCTTCATTATATAATGTTGTTTATTGTTTCGATATGGAAAAAAATCATGAACAAGCTATCCTTTTCTTAAATGCTTACTTAAATAATAATCCCTATTGTGAAGTGGCATGGCACCAATTAGGACGACAGTATTTTGTGTTAAAAAGATTTAAAGAAGCTTTAACTTGTTTTGATTATGCCGTTTTAATTGATGAGACATTTATTGGTGGATATTTGGAAAAAGCAAAAACATACGAACAACTTTGTGATTTTGAGGAAGCTGTCAAAAATTATATGATCACACTAGAATTAGATGATCCAACAGCATATGTTTACCTTAGAATAGGAGAATGTTATCAACAATTGGGAAAGTTAGATACCGCTGTAGAATTTTATAAAAAATCGGTTTATGAAGACCCTTTTTTAGACAAGGGTTGGATTTTACTTACCGAAGTATACAATTCCCAAGAAGACTATCAAAAGGCTTTGTATTATATTTCTGAAGCTTTAAAAATTGATGAGAATAATGTGACCTATTGGAGAAAATATTCAGAAATAAATATCAAATTAAGTTCTTATGAAGAATCGATTAAAGGATTTGAGAAATGTTTAGAACTTAATGATTGTGCTGTAGAAATATATATAGCCCTATCAGATGTATTACTATTCATTGGAGAGTTCCAAGATGCAATCAAAGTCTTATTTTTAGCTCAAAAAAAATATAAACATTTTGCTGAAATTGAGTATAGACTTTCCGGATTATTTTTCCTCTTAAAAAAAGAATCATATGCTCTTACACATCTTATCAATGCTATGAAAATTGACTATGATTATTATTTGATTTTTCAAGAACTTTTTCCCAAAGTATATAGTAATATTAAAGTTCAGAAATTACTTCAAAATTATAAAAAAGCCATAGAGTAACCTTTGCTAACTTTTAAAGAGGAAAAATAGTTTCGGATTACCTAATTTATAAGTATTGTTTCTCTTTTTCGCCTATATTCGTAATTGTAAATAAATTATGTATGAAAAGATCTTTTAAAGAGTATATTATTATCTTTCTAAAAGGGATGTGTATGGGAGCTGCTGATGTTGTTCCAGGAGTTTCTGGAGGAACGATTGCTTTTATTTCAGGTATTTATGAAGAACTATTAAGCTCTATAAGCAGTTTCAATTTTAGATTAATAAAAACCTTAAAAGAGGAGGGGATAAAATCAGTTTGGGTAAAAGTAAATGGTAATTTTATATCAGCTTTATTTCTGGGTGTTTTTATAAGTATACTATCTCTTGCAAAAATAATTGAATCTCTTTTAATAAATCATCCAATACTAATTTGGTCATTTTTCTTTGGATTGGTCTTTGCAAGTATTATTTATGTTGGTAAACAAATTAAAAAATGGAATACAGGAAGTGCTGTTTTATTAATTTGTGGAGTTGTAGTTGCTTATTATATAACGACATTAAACCCTATGGTGTCCGAAAATTCTTCTCCTTGGTTTTTATTTTTAGCTGCTATGATTGCTATAACTGCTATGATATTACCTGGAATTTCAGGTTCTTTTATTCTCGTTCTTTTGGGTGCCTATAAACCAGTTTTAAACGCTTTAAATACAAAAGATTTTTTTAGTATTGGAGTTTTTTTTATTGGGGCAATAATAGGATTACTTTCTTTCTCTAAAATTTTAAAGTGGTTATTTTCAAAGTTTAAAAATTACACCTTAGCAATTTTAACAGGGTTTATAATTGGTTCTTTAAATAAGATATGGCCTTGGAAAGAAACAATTTCATGGAGAACTAATTCAAAAGGAATTGAGGTTCCTTTCAATCAGATCAGTAAATCTCCTTTATCTTTTGAAGGAGATTCGCAATTAACATTCGCAATAATAGTAGCAATTGTTGGTTTTGCGTTAATATTTATTTTAGAAAGATTAGCAGTAAAAAAAGAGTAATGCATAAAGAAAGAACCTTTTTAGAAAAGTTAGTCCTTTTTTTTAAAGGATTACTAATGGGGGCAGCAAATAAAGTTCCAGGGGTTTCTGGAGGTACTGTTTCTTTTGTCTTAGGTTTTTATGAAGAGTTAATTTATTCTTTTCAGAAAATAAATTTCAAGGCTCTTAAATTATTAATTAATGGTAGGTTTAAAAGCTTCTTTAAGTATATAAATTTCCAATTTATTTTGGTAGTATTTTCGGGGACTGTTTTTAGCTACTTTAGTGTTTCATTAGTTTTAGATTTTTTTTTACAAAATTATGAATTGTATGTTTGGAGTTGGTTTTTTGGAATGATTATCGGTTCTATTTATTATATCGCCAAAGATTTTGGTGAGTGGAATTATAAGAATATGAGCTCACTGTTTATTGGTGCTGGAATAGGAATTGGAATAAGCTTTTTAACACCAGCCAGTGAAAATGATGATCTTTGGTTTGTTTTTTTTTGTGGAATTATTAGTGTTTCTGGAATGACTTTACCAGGTCTTTCAGGGTCATTTATCCTAATCCTTTTAGGAAATTATGTGCTACTTTTAGTGGATTCAGTAAACATTTTGTTTGGAGTTATAAAAGATATATTTGCATGGAATTTTGATTTTATAAAAGACTCATTTAAAATACGCTACCTTAAAATTATTGGAGTCTTCACAGCAGGTTCTGTTTTCGGATTAGTTTCAATTTCACATCTTTTAGGATATGTCTTAAAAAGATGGCATCAAATTGTAACGGCAATAATTATAGGATTTATAACAGGATCTTTAGGAATTGTATGGCCTTGGAAGGAAAAAATTATTAAACAAGAAAATGGGCAAAATTTAGTAGATCAAAATGGAAATCAAATCATAGAAAATTATGAACGATATCTACCAAATATTTATGAAACTACAACCTGGTCTGCCATTTTCTTCATTGTTTTTGGAATAAGCCTAATATTAGCAATCGATTTTTATGGAAGAACGAAAAAAGTTAAATAAAGTAATTTATGGTTTGGTTGGAAAGGATATATCATATTCTTTCTCTAAAGTTTTTTTTTCAGATAAGTTTATTAATTTGGGGCTAAAAGACCATGAATATATGAATTTTGATATTGAAAAAATTGACGATCTATCTAAAATAGTTGATGGGTTTGGAATTTCTCTCAAAGGGTTTAATGTTACCATTCCTTATAAGCAAGATATTATTCGATATATAGATAATATAGATGCTGCAGCTAAAGAAATTGGGGCTGTTAATACGGTAAGGATTACATCAAAAGGACATCTAAAAGGATATAATACAGATGTTGTTGGATTCAAAAAGTCAATATACCCTCTTTTAAAACCCCATCATACCAAGGCATTAATATTAGGAACAGGTGGAGCTTCCAAGGCAATTTCGTATGTTTTTAAACAATTGGGAATAGATTATCTTAAAGTATCTAGACAAGCTTCAAATAAAGAAGAAATCTTTTATTCTAACATTACAAAAGAATTGTTAAATGAATATACAATTATTGTAAATAGTTCACCTGTTGGGACATTTCCAAATAGGAGCCACAAACCTGCAATTCCTTATCAATATATCACAAATAAACATCTATTATTTGATTTGATTTATAATCCAAAACAAACAGCATTTTTAAAAGAAGGAGTAAAAAATGGTGCTCAAATTAAAAATGGGTTTGAAATGTTAGAATTACAAGCAGAAGAATCATGGAGAATATGGAATAAATAATTTTTTTAAACTTGATAAGATTTTTTTGTGGTTTTACAAGACATCCCTATCTTTAGGGCCAAGAGTATAGGAACCTTAAACATTGTATATATGTTAGAATCAAAAGAAGATAAAACCGAAACAGAATCAAAAAAACCCATAAAAGAAGAAGTATCTACAACTACAAATAAGAAAGATGATACTGTTTCTATAGATAAAGAAACTCTAGCTTCAGAAGAAACAAAAGTATCTAAAAGTAATCAGAAGGATGTCGATATTGAAAAAGAAGAACCTTCCATTCAGGCTCCATCCATCCAATATGATTTATTAACTTTAGAGGAACTAGCAGATGAGTTAGAAAAGTTAATAACCACGCAGAAAATACATCAGATAAAATCAAAGGCTGAAACAATTAAAAGTGCCTTTAATTCACAGTTTGGTAAACTTCTTGCTGAAAAAAAGGCAGCATTTTTGGCTGATGGAGGGAATTCTATAGATTTTCAATTTTCAAGTCCTATAAAATCTAGATACAATAAAATACTTTCAGATTATAAAAAAAGAAGAGATACTTATTATTCTAATTTAGAAAAGGAATTAAAAGAGAATTTAGAAAAAAGAACCCAAGTTATAGAGGAATTAAAATCTTTGATAGAAAATGGAGATACTAAAACAATGTATAAGTCTTTTAGAGATCTTCAAAGTACATGGAGAGCTATTGGTCCCGTTCCTAAGACTAAATATAACGACACTTGGAAAATTTACCATCATCACGTTGAACGTTTTTATGATTTATTACATTTAAGTAATGATTTCAGAGATTTAGATTTTAAAAACAATCTAGAAGAAAAATTAAAATTGATAGAAAAAGCAGAATTGTTGGTTAATGAAAAAGATATCAATGTTGCTTTCAAAGAATTACAGAAATTACACAAACTTTGGAAAGAAGATATTGGTCCTGTAGCAAAAGAAATGCGAGAAGAGGTCTGGCAAAAATTTAGTTCAGCAACTAAAAAAATTCATGACAAAAGACATGACCATTTTAGAGATATGAAATCTCAGTATGGTAAAATTATTGATGCCAAATTAGAGGTTATTGAAGAGATTCGTGCCTATGATACATCCAAGAACAAAACCCATAATGATTGGCAAAAAAGTATAAAAGAAATTGAGGCTCTCAGACAAAAATATTTTGATATTGGAAAATTACCTTATTCAAAGAGTGATTTTGTATGGCAGAAGCTGAAGGAAGCGACAAAGTTATTTAATCAAGAGAAAAATAAATTTTATAAACAAGAAAAAAAATCTCAACAACAGAATCTTCAATCAAAACTTGATCTTATTAAGTTAGCAGAATCTATTAAAGATAGTGAGGATTGGGAAAATGCGACAAATACATTTAAGAAAATACAATCAGATTGGAAAATGATAGGTCATGTTCCGAGAAAGTTTTCAGATGATATATGGAAAAAATTCAAAGCAGCCTGTAATCATTATTTTGATCGTTATTACAATCAAAAAAACACTTTGACTACCGAGCAAAAAGAAATTATAGATAAGAAAGCAGAATTTTTGGAAGGCTTATCAGAGAATGATTATACTACAAAAGAATTGATTAGTGATTTAATGAATACATGGAGTCAGATGGGATCTATACCCAGAAGCTCAAAAGCTTTAGATAAAAAGTTTAATAGGTTTATCGATAGTCTTTTGTCAAATATTACAATAGATAAAAATGAAATAGTTTTATTAAAATTTAAAAATATTGTAAATGGTTATCTTGTAAATAATGATTTGAGAAAATTAGATTCTGAACATGTTTTTCTCAATAAGAAGATTGACGAAACTGTTCGTGAGATTCAGCAATTAGAGAATAATTTAAGTTTTTTCTCAAATGCATCAGATGATAGTCCTTTGGTAAAAAATGTTCACAAAAGGATTAATGATTTTAAACAAGGCCTAGATATATGGAAAAGAAAACTAGCTTACTTAAAAACCTTAGAATACTAATATAATCTAAAAAACGCTAACTTTAAAGTTAGCGTTTTCGTAGAAAAGTTGAGTTAAGCAAAAAGCTTATCAATTTTTTCTTTTTCTTCAGCCGCTAAAACAGCGTCTATTAAAATACGACCACTATGTTCGTCAATTGTAATCTTTTTACGAGTGGCAATTTCTAGTTGTATTTGAGGTGGAATTGTAAAAAAAGATCCTCCAGATGCTCCTCTTTCGATAGATACAACAGCCAAACCATTTTTAACTTTATTTCTGATTCTGGTATAGGCATTCAATAAATGATTATCAATAGAATCTGAAAATTCTTTCGATTTGTTGAGTAATAATTTCTCCTCTTTTTCGGTTTCTTTTAAGATGGCATCTAATTCGGATTTCTTGTGATCTAAATGTTGTTGTTGTTTCTCTAACTTTTCCTTTGTCACTTCAATAATTTCATTTTTTTGCTCAATCTTTACTTGAAATTCTTTGATGCGCTTTTCGTATAATTGAATTTCTAATTCCTGATATTCGGTTTCTTTAGCCAAAGAATCAAATTCCCTATTATTTCTAACTTTATTTTGTTGCTCTTCGTATTTTTTTATTAAACCCTTAGATTCTTCAATACCTATTTTTTTGTTATTAATATCTGTTTCTAAATTTGAAACATCTTCAGATAAATTTGAAAGTCTTGTATTTAATCCAGTAACTTCATCTTGTAAATCTTCAACTTCCAAAGGTAATTCCCCTCTTACATTTCTAATTTCATCTATTCTGGAGTCAATTAATTGTAAATCGTAAAGTGCTCTTAACTTTTCTTCAACAGTCACTTCTTTCTTCTTTGCCATATTATAAATAATAAATAGGATTAGTACTTTTTTTCGATAAAATGACTGCAAAACTAGTGAATTTTTTTGTAAGATACTCAGCCAAGAGGTTTTTTGTAAACTGTTCACTTTCATAATGTCCTACATCAATCAACATGATTTTCTCCTCTGCTTTAAAAAAATCATGGTACTTGAAATCTGCACTAATGTATACATCGGCTTTTTCTGAAATGGCATTTGAGATAGCAAAACTCCCAGAGCCTCCTAAAACAGCTACTTTATGAATTAATTTCCCTGTTTTTTTTGAAAAACGAATACATTCTGAATTAAAAATCACTTTTGTACGTTTCAAGAAGTCATCTTCACTCATAGGCTCGTTTAATTCTCCGATCATGCCCATCCCAACATTTTGATCTTCTTTTGGGATTAATATTCGTTGATTAGTTAAACCTAGCACCTCACACATTTTTGCACTAACCCCTACTTTACTGTTATCTAGAGCAGTGTGGGTAGCATAAATAGCAATGTTATTTTGAATGGCTTTTAGTACTACCCTTTCAACATAAGAATTTCCATTGATTTTTTTTAAGCCACTAAAAATGATAGGATGAAAACTAACAATCAAGTTACAATTTTCAGAAATGGCCTTTTCTACAGTTTCTTCAAGTGTATCTAATGTAACAAGAATTCCACTAACTTCAGAGTTATAATCGCCAATTAGTAAGCCAACATTATCAAAATCTTCGGCTTGTTCAAGTGGTGCTATTTCTTCTAAATAATTTGTTACCTCTTTAATTGTCATAAATAAAATATTTAAAAATCAAAGTTACTATTTTTAATGTATTTTCGTAATTCATGAGAGCAATTCGTTTTTTATTATTACCATTCGCCATTTTTTACGATGTTATTACTTCAATTCGTAACTACTTGTATGATTTAGGTATTTTAAGATCGACATCTTTTGAGATCCCTATTATTGTTGTAGGGAACTTAAGAGTTGGTGGAACAGGAAAAAGTCCTCAAATTGAGTATTTAGTTCGATTTTTGGAAAGAGAAAATAAAGTTGCTGTTTTGAGTAGAGGGTATAAAAGAAAATCAAAGGGTTTTATATTACTTAATAATAGCCATACGGTTTCTGAAGTTGGAGATGAACCCTTGCAGTTTTTCAAAAAGTTTCGATCTATTTCTGTGGCAGTCGACACAAATCGTGTTCATGGGATTCAACAATTACGAAAATTAATAACACCAGACATCATTTTATTAGACGATGCTTTTCAACATCGGAGGTTAAAAGCAGGATTGTCTATTTTACTGACTCCTTATGACGATGTTTACACTGATGATTTTGTCCTTCCTGTTGGAAATCTTCGTGAAAGTAGTAGAGGGGCAAAAAGAGCCAACATAATTGTAGTAACCAAATGCCCTGAATACTTTTCTAAAACCGATCGAAAACAAATTATTTCCAAGCTTAGACCCTTGAAAAATCAAGTTGTTTTCTTTTCGAAAATATCCTATAAGACAACAACATCAGGGAGTAAAAATATAGAGTTAGGTGTATTAGCAGACTATGACATAGTTCTAGTCACTGGTATTGCAAATTCATCACCTTTGATGGAGTTTTTAAAAAATAAAAATAGAAAGCTACATCATCTAAAATTTCCTGACCATCATACTTTTTCTAAGAAAGATATAGAAAGAATACAGTTCGAATTCAATAAAATTGTTTCTGCTAAAAAGTTGTTATTAACTACAGAAAAAGATTATGTACGTTTATCCGGTCAAATTTCTGAATTAAGTTTTCTTGAAATTACAACAGAATTCATAGAGAATCGACAAGAGTTTGAAAATGAAATTAAATCGTATTGTAAAATAAACTCTAAATAATTATATAAATCAAACCAATTTTTTAAAATAACAATTTTAAGGGAATCACTCAATTTTATCCTTTGTGGTTTTTAGGAAATTCTACTAAAATTGTTGTTCCTTTTTTAATGTCCTTCCAGTGTTTTTCTTTAAATTGAATCCCTATGATTCCACAAGTACTCACCTGACCTATAGGTTTATTTCCAAATTTATTGACAAAAGTATTGATACCATGGTCATGACTAAAAATAATAGCAGAATCAAAGCTATTATCTAACGCTTTTACGGTTTTAACAAGATATCCATCACTAAAACTGTAGAGTTCTTCTTTGATTTTTAAATTTGAAAAAGGATAATTAAAATTACGACAAAAAATGACACTAGTGTGCAATGCTCTATTTGCTACGCTAGAAATAAAGACATCGGGTTTTTTAATTTTCTTTGCGAGATATTTAGATAGTAAATGCGAATCTTTAATCCCTCTTTTTTTTAATGGCCTATCGATGTCCTTTATGCCTTGATACTTCCAGGAGGATTTTGCATGTCTAACGATATAAAGTGTTTTCACACAGAAATAATTTAGGTTTCGTAAATATAAAAATTAGGGAGCTAATCTCTGAATTTTCCAAGAAAAATCTTCTAATAAGGTATAAAGAATTCTGTCATGCAT
>CATISV010000179.1 GCA_949541125.1 Flavobacterium sp. SCGC AAA160-P02 | reverse complement strand
TTTGAACAATATTATTGGGTGCAAAATAACAAAGCATATGTTTTGACCTTTACTTGTCAGGACTATAAATTTACAGACTACCAAGCGACTGCAGAAAAAATATTGGATAGTTTTAAAATGCTATAAGTATTAATTAAAAAACATCTAAATGTTAAAAAAATATAATAATGTAATTTTGGTTACATTATTTTTACTTTGTTTTTCCATTTCTTTTTACTATTTATACGGTATTTTTTTACCATTTATACTAGGAATGCTCCTTGCATTTTCTGTTTACCCAGCCATTTTGAGAATACAGAAGATTGTAAAAAATAGAAATCTAGCCACTACAATTTTTTTGGCAATAAAAGCAGGAGGACTTATTCTTTTTTTAATTTTTTGTACCCGATATATAAATAGAGATTTTAAAAGACTCAATCAAAGTTTTATCCAAATAACAAAAATTGATAAAGAAAAGTTAAATAAAACAGCTCAAAAAGTAAATGAATATATTGCTGATATTTACGATTTTGAAAGTTTAAAAAAATCTCTAAAATATAAATCCGACTCGGTTATTTCTGGCTTAAAGAATATGGATTACTCGCAATTAGATACAGAGTCTATTAAGAGTGGTTTTGAAAAGCTAACTTCTGTATTTCATCGTCAAAAAAAGGAGGCTGAAACAATACAACCTAGTTTTAGTTTTACATTTATTTTCTTTTCCACAATTGGTTATTTTATTCTTATTTTATTTCATCTTGATTACTTCATCAAGATTCGTGAAAAATATTTTGGTGGTAAAATAAAATCAATATTTCATACAATCATTGATGATTTCAATAAAAGTTTTGTCAAATATTTTAAATTAAGAACAAAAATAGTTTTACTTCTATCTCCAATTTACCTTGTGTCTTTTATAATTTTGGATATGCCAGGTACTATTCTAATTACTTTATTAATAGTCTTGCTTTCATATATTTCTTATTTACAGTATATCGCTCTCATACCTCTATCTGTTGGCTGTTTAATTCTCTCTGTAGAAAATCCTCATGGTTTTTTATTCTACTTTTGTATTGTTTTAGGTATTTTTATTTTAGCAAGTATCATAGAAGAATTAATTCTTACTCCACGAATTATGGAAAAAAACATAGGTATAAATCCTGTAATTATTACTTTAGCCATTAGTGTTTGGAGTTATCTCTTAGGCATACCAGGATTACTTCTTGCTATCCCGATGACCGGTCTTATAATCATTTTATTTAAACAATATTTTTTACATCCTTATCAGGAAGTTTTTAAAACTTAATTTCAAACCACTTATAACAATTTAAAAACACTTTTTTGGTAGTAAAACAAATTCATGATGATAAAATTTATACGAGAAATTTTAAATCATTTTTTTAATAGCAATACTTTTCAAAAAGGTGCTGCATTAGCTTATTATGCAGTCTTTTCTTTATTACCAATAATAGTAATTGCTACTTCTCTTTTAGGAATATTTTTTGGTAAACAGGCAATTTCCGGAGATATTTATAATCAATTAAAAGATGTTTTAGGAAATGATGCCTCAATACAAATACAAAATATTATTAAAAACCAACATACAAATCATAATAGTGTGCTAACATCAGTAATTGGTTTTGTAACTTTAGGTTTTAGTGCCTCAGGAATGTTTAATCAAATTCACAATTCTTTTAATGATGTATGGAATATCAAGGCCAAACCAAAAAACACTATTATTAATTATTTTTCTAAACATTTAGTCTCTTTTTTTTTAATAATAGTATTATTTTTTATTGTTTCTATCAGTACAGCCTTGAATTATTTCGTATTAAAAAATAGTGAAAGTTTACATATAGATTATAAGTTTATATACATCTATGAACATATAATATCCTTTGTTCTTCTATGTATTATTTTCTCTTTAATGTTTAAATTCTTAGGGGACGCTAAAATACATTTAAGAGCTGTTATTTATGGAGCTATATTTACAGCATTACTTTTTATTTTAGGAAAAATAGTAATAGGAATTTATATCAAACATAGTCATGTCTCATCTACCTTTGGATCGGCTAGTCTGCTGGCTCTATTGATGCTTTGGATATATTATACTTCACAAATTATTTTTTTAGGTGCATCTTTTGTTACAATTATAAGTAGTAGACTTGGCTATAAAATTCAACCTAAAAACGGGGCTGTAGAGATTAAAAACATGGAAATTCATAAATAAAAAAACTTTCCATAAATAGCTCATTTTGATATGAGAATGATGGAATTATTTAATTATTAAGGTAAAGTCCACTTTGAAAATAGCACAAGCAAAAAAACGCTCAAGAAACTCAATCAAATAAGTATATTCTGTGATTTTTGAGGAGTAACTTCGCTGATCCCATAAAGCTACGCTTTGAAAATAGTACAAACAAAAAAACGCTCAAGAAACTCAATCAAATAAGTATATTCTTTGATTTTTGAGGAGTAGCTTCGCTGATCCCATAAAGCTACGCTTTGAAAATAGTACAAACAAAAAAACGCTCAAGCAAGCTTGGCGTTTTTCCTTATTGTACTATTTATTCGTGAGCCCGATAGGATTCGAACCTATGACCGTCGCCTTAGAAGGGCGATGCTCTATCCAGCTGAGCTACGAGCCCGTAGTTTTTATGTTTCTACGAAAACAGTGTCGGGGTGGCAGGATTCGAACCTGCGACCTCCTCGTCCCAAACGAGGCGCGATGACCGGGCTACGCTACACCCCGAGAAGCAATTATTGCGGAGAGTGTGGGATTCGAACCCACGCGACAGTTACCCGTCGACAGTTTAGCAAACTGCTCCATTAACCACTCTGGCAACTCTCCGAAAACTAACATAGTTAGAATTAAAAATTGCGAGTGCAAATGTATAATACCTATTACAATATTGCAAGGTTTTTTATCCTTTTTGTAATAAAATTAGCCAGGATATTCTACACGAAGGTGATAGATATTCATTAATTTTTTCTTTACAACTTTTTTAATTTTTTCAATCTCACTAAAAGTAATATCTGAATTGATAAACTGATTGTCTAATTTTTGCTTTTCTACAATCTTATCAATTAGATCATTTATAGACTGAGCTGAGGGTGTTTTTAGACTTTTAGAAGCCGCTTCAGAAGCATCACAAATCATTAAAATAGCCGTTTCTTTTGAAAAAGGAATAGGACCTTTGTATTGAAATTTTCCAATATCTACTTCTTCATCTAAACTGGATTCTTTCTCTTTAATATAGAAATAGTAGACCAAACTCGTTCCGTGATGTGTTCTAATAAAATCAATAATTCTGTCTGGTAATCCGTATTTTTTTGCTAACTCAACACCTTTAATTACATGATCTGTAATAATTTTAGCGCTGTCTCTAGGTGATAAATCGTTATGAGGATTTACACCAGTTGTTTGGTTTTCAATAAAATACATTGGATTAAATAGTTTCCCAATATCATGATACAATGCTCCTGTTCTTGCCAACATAGAATTTGCGCCAATTTCATTGGCTGCTGCTTCTGCTAGATTAGCGACTTGCATAGAATGTTGAAATGTTCCTGGAGCCTTTTCATTTAATTCCTTTAAGAGTTTAGTATTCGTATTAGATAATTCTAATAAGGTTACATCTGAAACCAGCCCAAATATTTTTTCATATAAATAAATAAGAAACAACGATAAGAAAGATAATATCCCATTGGTAGCAAACATCATTAAATATTCCCAATTAATCTGAGAAGCATTGCCTTCTTTTATAATTGAAAATGCAAGATAGGTGATCATATAAATAAGTGTTATCTGACCAATTGATATAAACAAGTTTGCTCTTTTGTATAATTCAGAAACTGTCAAAATTGTAACTATCCCTGCAATAATGTGAAGGTATAGAAACTCAAAACTATCAGGAACTATGAAGCCCAAAAGTAATACCGTTAAAACATGAGTAAATAATCCAAGTCTTGCATCAAAAAATGCCTTCAAAACAATTGGTAAAATACTTAAAGGAACTACGTATACATATTCTGAATTGTATTTGACGACAAATGTCTGGATCAAAATCATTAAACTGACATTAAAAAGGATAAATGTTACCTTAGTGTTATTGTCAAAAATTTCTTTTCTGTACTTGTACAAGAATAATAATAGCATTAGAAGCGCAAGTGACACTAATATAGTATAGCCTAAAACAATCCAGTAATAATTTGATTTTGTCCAAAGTTTAGTTGATGATTCACTTTTTAGTGAATATAGTTTGGCTAATTTTATTCCTCCAACAATATCTCCTTTTTGAATAATTAATTCTCCATAAGAAACTTTTCCCTTGTTAGGAGAAATAGAGTTAATAGCCTCATCGATTACTTTTTGAGTAAACTCATTGTCATAGGAGACATTGGGTCTAATAATTTCAGAAAGAATGGTTAAATTGAGGTTTTGAGAATAACTATATGGTTGTTGGCCTATATTACTTTTGATAAGTTCAAAAACATCTTTAGAAGATAGCAAATTATTAAAAATAACGTCTTGAACTTGATTCCCTATCTTAAGAGAAACAATCGTATTTATATCTGATACTATCCCTTGACTAGTTGCCTCTATAAACCCATATTCATAAACTAATTCAATGATAGAATTACCAAAAAATATTATATTTTCTATATCACCGTCCGTTAACGAATCATTTTCTTGTAAAAAAGATGTTCTTATTTCATATGCGTCTTTTACTTCAGCAACTATTTCTTCATTATATTCAAAATAGAGTTTAGCATTTACCTCTATGGTCTTTATTTCTTCAGTAATTTCTTCCTCCGTTTTTTCAATAGCAAAATCAAAAGGCGCATACAAATTATCATATTGCCAAGGTTTACCCTTTGTAAATTCATATTTAAATTGACCTCCTTTTGGGAAAAGATAAACAATTGTAAATGCAGTAATTAAAAAGATAAAAATCTTGTAAATAGCAGCATTGTGCTTATATAACTTATTTACATTTTTACTCATATATTTTTATTATGAATACAAACTTAACCTAAAAAAAACGGAGGTCAAAAATTCAAAGGATAGTTTCCCTATTAATTTGATTTAAAAAGTTTAATTTTGTTTAATAAATCAAGATAAAATAAACAATCTGATGATTAAAAAAAATGTTGTAATTGCATCTGTTGCCAGAACTCCTATTGGTAGTTTTATGGGAAGCTTATCAAATATTTCAGCGCCAAAATTAGGTTCATTTGCCATCAAAGGTGCGTTAGATAAAATTAACTTAAATCCAAATTTAGTTGATGAAGTTTTTATGGGAAATGTTGTTTCAGCTGGTTTAGGCCAAGCTCCTGCTAGACAAGCTGCTATATTTGCCGGTATTCCAGATTCTGTTCCTTGTACAACCGTTAATAAGGTTTGTTCTTCTGGAATGAAATCTATCATGTTAGCGTCTCAAGCGATTTCTTTAGGCGATTCTGAAATTGTTGTCGCTGGCGGGATGGAAAATATGAGCTCTATCCCTCACTATTTTCATGCAAGAAAAGGTACCAAATTTGGTCCAACTACCATTGAGGATGGAATGCAAAAAGACGGATTGATAGATGTTTATGGTAATGTTGCCATGGGAGTTTGTGCTGAGGATTGTGCCGATAAGTATAGTTTTTCAAGAGAAGACCAAGATAACTTTGCTATTGAATCATACCGCAGATCTGCTGAGGCGTGGAAGGCTGGAAAATTTTCTGATGAAGTCATTCCAGTTGAGATTCCACAAAGACGAGGAAACCCTATTATTATGAGTGAAGATGAAGAATATAAAAATGTAAGAATAGACAAAATTCCTACATTAAGATCTGCTTTTAAAAAAGATGGAACTGTAACTGCCGCTAATGCGTCTACTATCAACGATGGTGGTGCAGCACTAATTCTAATGTCAGAGAAAAAAGCAAAAGAACTAAATATCAAGCCAATTGCAAAAATTAGAGGTTATGCAGATGCTGCTCAAGAGCCAAAATGGTTTACAACTGCTCCGGCAAAAGCAATCCCGAAAGCACTGGGAAAAGCTGAAATTTCTATGGATGAGGTAGATTATTTTGAGTTAAATGAAGCTTTTTCTGTTGTTGGACTTGCAAATATGAAAATACTAGGAATTAGTAATAACAAAGTAAATATGAATGGTGGTGCAGTTTCTTTAGGCCATCCTTTAGGTGTTTCTGGTGCTAGAATTGTTATTACTTTGACATCTATTTTAAAACAATATAATGGAAAAATAGGTGTAGCTGGAATTTGTAATGGAGGTGGAGGCGCTAGTGCCATGGTTATTGAATTGATCTAAAACAATAAAAAATATATGCTCTACGGCATTTGTAATTTAAGCATTGTTCCTCTTCGTTCAGAGGATAGTGATTCCTCAGAAATGGTTTCGCAAGTTCTATTTGGAGAAGATTTTGAGGTTCTTGAAAAAAACAAAAAGTGGAGTAAAATTAGATTGAGTTTTGATAATTATGAAGGGTTTATAGACAATAAACAATATTTAGAAATTGACCAAGAAACTCATAAAAAACTATCAAGTTCTGAGCACTATTATACTAATGAAATTATTGATTTTATTACAAATAAAGAGGGGCATTTGAGTGTTATACCAATTGGATCTAGACTTCCTTTCTACACCAATCAACATTTTTTAATAGGTACAAACACCTTTTCTTATGATGGAGATATTTGCTCTGGGAAATTAGCTAAGGAAAAAATTATTCACAAAGCATTTCAATTTTTGAACACCCCTTATTTATGGGGTGGCAGAACTCCTTTTGGTATTGATTGCTCTGGGTTTACACAATTAGTTTACAAGCTTTGTGGATATTCTCTTTTAAGAGATGCTAAAGATCAAGCGTCACAAGGAGAAGTGTTAAGTTTTATAGAAGAATCTGAACCTGGAGATTTAGCTTTTTTTGATAATGAAGATGGAAATATTACACATGTTGGAATTATTATGAATGATTATAATATTATTCACGCTCATGGAAAAGTAAGAATAGATACGCTAGACCATAGTGGAATTTATAATAAAGATTCCAACATACACACCCACCAGCTTAGAGTAATCAAAAAAATACTTTAATAAAAAAAACCAACGTATCACGCTGGCTTTCTAGTTTATTAGATTTATAAAATTACTGATCTCTTAAATCTCTGTATAGATTTGTATACGTATTCGCCTTTTCTTCCATCTCTAAAGTTTGATATAAATTCATCAAATTCTGAACTGTATTAATAGTTCTATTGTATTTATCTGCTTTTTCTAAATATGGTAACGCTTCTTTATAAACCTCTTTTTGTTCTAATAGTAGTTGATCATATTTATCAAAGTCAGATAAATTCTCGTTCATTTCATCAATAATAGCTTTCTCCTTATCTAAAATTACACTTGCTAAATTTATATAGGCAGCAGCATAGTCCTCTTTTAATTCAATAGCCTTTAGATAATTTTTTTTAGCCTCTTCAATATTTCCTCGATTAAAACTAATCACCCCTAGATTAAAAAATAATCGAGGATCTGTAGGATCTAATTTAATGGCCAATTCCATAGATTCTGCAAACTTATCCATTTGTTTTAATTGAAGATATAATTCTCCCTGCGTTAAAATTAAATTGATATCATTTGGATAAATATTCCTAGCCTCTTCAACAGCTTTTAAAGCTTCCTCTGTTTTTCCTTGTACTCTTAAGATATCGGCAATATTTTTAATAATATCTCCTGTTTTTGACTTTGTTTTTTCATCAACAGGATCTTTATAAAGTCCTATTTTTACTTGTAAATCTCTATTTTCTTTGGTTCCTAGGTTTTCTTTAACATCTGTAGTTTTATTAGTGGCATAATAAACAGTAGAGATCCCAGTGTATTTAATTCTTTGTAGTTCTCTATAATATTTCAAAGAGAGATCATACTCTTTAGCCAAAGTAGAACTTGTAGCTGCATTGTAGACTGATGTTGTGTCTTGTGGACTTAATTTATAAATTATATAAAAATTAGATGAGGCATTTTTATAATCTTTAGCTCTGTATTGAGAAATTGCAGTTTGGTATAGCTCCTGTACCATTTCATTTTTGATTGTTATAGCCTGATTTGAGTACTTTTTCTTTCCTGTTTGATTTTCAATTTTCAATAATTCATCTAGTGCATTTGCTGCTGTTTGAAAATCTTTTTTACCATTATATGCTTGAGCTTTCAAAAAATAAAACTTCACTATGGATTTGTTATCCATGTTTGTTATTAAAGATTCAGCATCTGTAATTGCTGTAATTGCCTTTGTATAGTCCTGACTTTTAATGGCTTTTTCTGCAATTTTTAATTCGTTTTTCTGAGAAAAAGCGGAGGTAGTTATCAATGCAATTAAGAGGAGTTTTATTTTAGTTTTCATTTTTAATTCTTTTAATTCTTAATTATTATTCTTTATTATTTGTATTATTTTCGATTTCTGTAGCACTTTCTTCTTCTTCAGACTCATGCTCTTCCTCATGCATGACTTTAGCTACAGCAGCAATACTATCTGATTCTTTAATGTTAATTAACTTAACACCTTGAGTTGCTCTGCCCATCACTCGTAGATCTTCAACAGCCATTCTAATGGTAATTCCTGATTTATTAATAATCATTAAATCATTAGAATCATCAACATTTTTAATGGCCACTAAATTACCTGTTTTTTCTGAAATATTTAATGTTTTTACTCCTTTACCACCTCTATTGGTAATTCTGTAGTCTTCTAATTTGGAACGTTTACCATAACCTTTTTCAGAAACAACCAAAATATTGCTCTCCATATCATTGACAGCTACCATCCCAATTACCTCATCATTTTCATCAGCTAAAGTAATACCCCTCACGCCAGAGGCTGTTCTTCCCATGGGTCTTGTTTTCGCCTCTTCAAAACGAATTGATTTCCCAGATTTCAAGGCTAACATCACTTGACTATCTCCTGTTGTTAATTTAGCTTCCAATAACTCATCTCCTTCTCGTATAGTTATGGCATTAATTCCATTTGTTCTAGGACGAGAATATTGTTCCAAAGAAGTTTTCTTGACTTGACCTTTTTTTGTTGACATAATAACATAATGGCTATTGATATACTCCGAGTCTTTTAGATCCTGAGTTACTAAAAAGGCTTTTACTTTATCATCTTGTTCTATATTAATTAAATTTTGCATGGCTCTTCCTTTTGAGTTTTTTCCTCCTTCAGGAATTTCATACACACGCATCCAAAATACTTTCCCTTTTTGAGTAAAAAACAACATGTATTGATGGTTTGTTCCTATAAATAAGTGTTCTAAGAAGTCTTCATTTCTCGTAGCCACACCTTTTTGACCACGTCCTCCTCTATTCTGGACTTTATATTCATCTAAATTAGTTCTTTTTAAATATCCAGCATTAGAGATCGTTACGACAACTTTTGTGTCAGGAATCATATCTTCAATACTCATTTCACCCCCAGAATACTCAATCTGAGATCTACGTTGATCACCATATTTGTCTCTAATAGCAATCAATTCATCAGTAATAATTTGATAACGTCTAGACTCATTCTCTAAAATATCTTTTAAATTGGAGATCGTTTTCATAATATCTTCGAACTCTGCCCTTAGCTTATCTTGTTCCAATCCAGTTAATTGACGCAATCTCATTTCAACAATTGCTTTCGCTTGAATTTCTGTCAGGTCAAATCTTGTGATTAAACTTTCACGAGCCACCTCTGGATTACTTGATCCTCTAATAATCTTTATTACTTCATCAATATTATCAGAAGCTATAATTAACCCTTGAAGAATATGGGCTCTTGCCTCTGCTTTCTTTAACTCAAATTTGGTTCTACGAACAACTACTTCATGTCTATGTTCTACAAAATAATGGATTAATTGCTTTAGATTTAATTGTTCTGGGCGTCCTTTTACTAAAGCAATATTATTAACACTAAATGATGTTTGTAAAGCCGTATATTTATAAAGCTTGTTGAGAACTATATTAGGAATTGAATCGCGTTTTAAAACATAAACAATTCGCATTCCTTTTCTATCAGATTCATCTCTAATGTTAGAAATTCCTTCTAATTTTTTATCGTTAACCAATTCAGCAGTTTTCTTAATCATTTCTGCCTTGTTTACCTGGTATGGGATTTCAGTAACAATAATACATTCTCGTCCTTTTACTTCTTCAATGGTCGCTTTGGCACGCATGACGATACGACCTCTACCAGTATGAAATGCATCCTTTACCCCCTCATAACCATAAATAATTCCTCCGGTTGGAAAATCTGGCGCTTTGACATATTGCATCAACTCATCGATATCAATATTTTTATTTTCAATATATGCTAAAGTTCCATTAATGACTTCTGTTAGATTGTGTGGAGCCATATTTGTTGCCATACCAACAGCAATCCCTGAAGCTCCATTAACTAGCAGGTTCGGAATCCTTGTAGGTAATACCGTAGGCTCATACAAGGTATCATCAAAATTTAATCTATTATCAACGGTTTCCTTTTCTATGTCGGATAACATCTCTTCTGAGATTTTTTGCATTCTAACCTCGGTATAACGCATCGCTGCAGGACTATCACCATCAACAGAACCAAAGTTTCCTTGACCATCAACCATCATATAGCGAACACTCCAATCTTGAGCCATACGAACCATAGAATCATATACAGATGTATCCCCATGGGGATGGTACTTTCCTAAAACCTCCCCAACAATTCTAGCGGATTTTTTATAAGACCCTGTCGCTTTAATTCCTAGTTCATGCATTCCATAAAGCACTCTTCTATGAACAGGTTTTAAACCATCTCTTACATCGGGTAATGCTCTTGAAACGATTACTGACATTGAATAATCTATATAAGCAGATTTCATCTGCTCTTCAATGTTAATCGGAATTAACTTTTCTCCATCTGTCATACGCTAATAATATTGATTTTTTTATTTGTTTTTAAACTTGAAGCAAGATACTATAATTCCTGTTTTTAGCCAATATTTTAGGCCTTGAATACCCTATAGTTATTAACATTTTTTAATAAAATCTTGATAATTTTTACCACCTTAATGTATGAGTATTTTTGGATACATTTATTAGGTCAAAATGTCAGAATTTTGTGTCTGGCATTTTTTTTGCTTTATATTGAAAAAAAGGATTAAATTTACATAAAGATACACCAAAAATGGACGATAATTTTTCACCCAAGGTAAGAGATGTAATCACTTTCAGTAAAGAGGAAGCTTTAAGATTAGGGCATGACTTTATTGGAACAGAGCATTTATTACTTGGTTTGATTAGAAAAGGAGAGGGAAAAGCAATTGAAATTCTAGAAACTTTTGAAGTGAATCTAGACTTAGTACAAAAAAAGCTCGAGCAATTAAATCCATCGTCACCAAGTATTGCTGACGGAAACAAAAACAAAAGTCTTCATTTGACTAGGCAAGCGGAAAAAGCACTAAAGACTACTTTTCTAGAAGCTAAACTTTATCAAAGTGATGCTATAGATACCGCCCATTTACTTCTATGTATTCTTAGAAATGAAAATGATCCATCAACAAAATTATTGAATAAATATGATCTTGATTATGATCAAGCAAAAAATCTTTACAAAGAATTGCATGTAGGAGACTCCGATGATGATTCAACCATTAATCCAATTGCAAGTAGCTCTACTGATGATCATGATTTCGAATCAGAAAAATCAAATCCTTATGAACAATCCCAGAAAGGAAAAGTTTCAAAAAAATCTAAAACACCTGTATTAGATAATTTTGGTAGAGACTTGACTTTTTTGGCAGAAACAAAAAAATTAGACCCTGTAGTAGGTCGACTTAAGGAAATAGAGCGTGTTTCTCAAATTTTAAGTAGACGAAAAAAGAACAATCCAATGTTAATTGGAGAACCTGGTGTTGGTAAATCTGCTATTGCTGAAGGACTGGCATTACGTATTGTAAATAGAAAAGTTTCTCGTATTCTTTTTGACAAAAGAATTGTTTCTTTAGATCTGGCAAGCCTGGTTGCTGGTACCAAATATAGAGGTCAGTTTGAGGAGCGAATGAAAGCCTTAATGAATGAATTAGAAAAAAATGACGATATCATTTTATTCATAGATGAAATCCACACAATAGTTGGGGCAGGTGGAGCTACTGGCTCTTTAGATGCCTCAAATATGTTAAAACCAGTCTTAGCAAGAGGTGAAATTCAATGTATAGGAGCTACAACTCTAGATGAATACAGAACTAATATTGAAAAAGACGGTGCTTTAGAAAGACGTTTCCAAAAAATTATTGTAGATCCAACAAGCGTAGAAGAAACCGTTCAAATATTACATAATATAAAAGAAAAATACGAAGCCCATCATCATGTAAATTTTACTGACGAAGCAATTAATGCCTGTGTAAAATTAACAAATAGATACATGACTGACAGGTATTTACCAGACAAAGCAATTGATGCGATGGATGAAGCAGGATCTAGAATTCATATTACAAACATAGAAGTTCCTCAACAAGTGTTAGAACTGGAAAGCCAGTTAGAAGAAATTAGAGATCAAAAAACAAAAGCTGTTAATGGTCAAAAATATGAGGAAGCTGCTAAATTGCGGGACGATGAAAAGAATCTAGAGACTGCATTATATTCTGCGCAAAAAGAATGGGAAGATGATTCAAAATTAAACAGGGAACTTGTCACAGAAGATAATGTAGCGGAGGTAGTATCTATGATGACTGGAATTCCAGTCAATAGAGTTGCAGAAGCTGAAAGTCACAGATTAGCAGAATTGCCTCAAATGATTAAAGGAAAAGTGATAGGACAAAACGAAGCTGTATCGAAAGTTGTAAAAGCTATACAACGAAATAGAATTGGGTTAAAAGATCCTAATAAACCTATTGGTTCTTTTATATTTTTAGGGCAAACGGGAGTTGGTAAAACACAGTTAGCGAAAGTATTGGCCCGAGAATTATTTGATTCTGATGATTCATTAATTAGGGTAGACATGAGTGAATACATGGAAAAATTTGCAATTTCCAGGCTCATTGGGGCTCCTCCAGGGTATGTTGGTTATGAAGAGGGTGGTCAGTTAACTGAAAAAGTTCGTAGAAAGCCATATTCGGTTGTCCTACTAGATGAAATTGAAAAAGCACATCCAGATGTATTTAACATGTTGTTGCAAATTTTAGACGATGGACATATTACGGACAGCTTAGGAAGAAAAATTGATTTCAGAAATACAATTATTATCATGACTTCCAATATTGGAGCTCGTCAATTAAAAGATTTTGGTGATGGAGTTGGTTTTGGAACTGCTGCAAAAAAACAACAATCCGATGAGTATGCTAAAGGAATTATTGAAGGAGCTCTAAAGAAATCTTTTGCTCCTGAATTCTTAAATAGAGTAGATGATATTATTATTTTTAATGCCCTAGAAAGAAAAGATATTTATTCTATTATTGATCTTGAACTTGATAAAGTATTGCTTAGAGTTCAAGATTTGGGCTATACCTTAAAGCTAAGTAAAAAAGCAAAAGATTATATAGCTGACAAAGGCTTTGACAAAAAATATGGAGCACGTCCCTTAAAAAGAGCCATTCAAAAATACATTGAAGATCTATTAGCAGAAGAAATTGTTAATTCTAAATTAGCAGAGGGAGACAATATATCTATGGATTATGATGAAAATAAAGATAATCTCACTATTAAAATTAAAAAAGGAAAAAAAGAGAAAGAGTCAAAAACAGAAGCTAACGAATAATAAAAAATCTCAAACGAAAGTTTGGGGTTTTTGTTTTTTTAATACTATTTAATCTCCAACTGAGATTTAAAACAATTCCTCTGAATCAATTTGTAATAAAGTAATAAAGTTTGAAGCTGTTGTAATATCTTCATGCAGCACTCTATCTTTTTCTACTATTGAAACCTCCTCTCTAAAGGACCCTAAAAAAGATTCAATAAATGATGAACTTTTTGCTTTGCTAAAACTTAAGGCTTGAGATGCGGTAAATAGCTCAATAGCTAAAATTGTTTGAATATTATCTATTACTTTTTTACATTTTGTAGCACCATTAGCGCCCATACTTACATGGTCTTCTTGCCCGTTGCTAGATTCTATAGAATCTATACTAGATGGAGTTGCATATTGCTTGTTTTGACTTACGATACTTGCAGCTGTATATTGTGGAATCATAAATCCACTATTTAATCCAGGATTGGAAACCAAAAATGGTGGCAAATGTCTGTGACCAGAAACAAGTTGGTATGTTCTACGTTCAGAAATATTTCCCAATTCAGCCATAGCAATAGCGAGGAAGTCTAAGGTCAATGCCAAGGGTTGACCATGAAAATTTCCTCCAGAAATAATTTCGTCTTCTTCAACAAAAATGTTTGGATTATCTGTTACTGAGTTGATCTCCGTTAAAAATGTTTTTGTTACAAAACGAAGGGTATCTTTTGTGGCTCCATGAACTTGAGGCATACAACGAAATGAATACGGATCTTGAACATGCTGCTTTTCTTGAATAATCAACTGACTATCTTCTAAAAATTCTCCAATTCTTTTGGCTGTTTTTAGCTGTCCTTTATGAGGTCTAACTTCATGAACCAATCTATTAAACGGTTCTATTTTACCATCAAACGCCTCTAAAGAAATAGCACCTATTAAATCAGCAATATAGGATAGTTTATGAGCTTTTAGAAGATTAAAAACACCAAAGGCAGTCATAAACTGTGTTCCATTTAATAACGCCAAACCTTCTTTTGATTGAAAATTGATTTTTTCCCAACCCAATTTTTCTAACATTTTTGATCCGGAAATTCTCTCGTCCTTATAATACACTTCACCCATTCCAATTAATGGTAAAGAAAGATGAGCCAAAGGGGATAAATCACCTGAAGCACCTAAAGAACCTTGTTCATAAATGACTGGTATGATATCATGATTATAAAAATCCATCAATCTATTTATTGTTACTAACTGAACTCCCGAATGTCCATAACTTAATGATTGTATCTTGAGTAATAACATTAACTTAACAATCTCCTTAGAAACCTCATCTCCAGTTCCACAAGCATGACTCATGACCAAGTTTTCTTGTAACTTCTGAAGATTTTTGCCTTTAATTTTAATATTATATAATGCACCAAAACCAGTATTAATTCCATAAATAGGTGTAGAAATAGATTGTGTTTTTTTATCTAAATAGGCTCTACATTTTTCTACTCGTTCTATAGTACTTTTAGAAAGTGACAACTTTTTATCTTTCGTAATAATTTCTTGGATAATCGAAAGATCTAGTGGTTTGGAATCTATGATATGAACTAAACTCATTAAATATTTTAATATGTGTAAAAATCAACAAACGATGTTGATTATGCAACAAATTTTTAACAATTTTTCTAATCAAATAGTTTTTATCTTTGAGGAAATTTATATTTAAAATGAGAAAAATTGGATTATTGACATTCTTGATATTAATACTTTGTTCTTGTGAGCCAGAGCACCACAAAGATTTCATAACTTTTAGTGGAAAAATAGAAAATACAAGAGATTCTATAATGACAATTTTTGGTAAAGGGATACAAAAAACAATTAAAATTTCAGAAGACGGTAGTTTTAAAGATACCTTAAAAGTAAAAGAACCCCAGTTTTACTCTCTTTATTCTCCCAGTAGTGGAAAAGGAGCTGTTTTTCTAAAAAATGGATATCACCTTAACCTAACAGGAGATGCTAATTCATTTTTTAAAAGTTTTAGATATCATGGAAATGATGAGGGTGCAGATACTAACAATCTGATCATTGATCAATTTGTTTTTGGAAAAACTGTTGGAAATATTGAAGGGTTTATAAGCCTAGAAAAAGAAGGTTTTTTAAACAAAATCAACTCTTTTAAATACGGAATGGATAGTATTTCTAATCAGTATAGCAATGCTGATCAAGATATAGTACAACAATCTGAAAATCAAAATAATACTTTTTTTAAAAATTTAATAGATAATTACGATCGTTTGCATGCCAGTATAATGGTTCGAGAAAGATTAAAAAAAGGAAATCCTGCACCGGATTTTTCTAACTACGAAAATCATGAAGGAGGAACTAAATCTCTCAGGGATTTTAGAGGTAAATATGTTTATATAGACGTCTGGGCGACTTGGTGTATGCCATGTATTGTTCAGTTTCCATATTTAAAAAAATTAAAAGAGGAATACAAGAACAAAAACATTGTTTTTGTGGGTATTTCAACGGATGATGATAGACGATCTAATGGAAGTTGGAAAAAAGCTCATGACAAATGGAAAAAAATGGTACGACAAAAAAACCTAAGCGGAATTCAATTGTGGGCAGGTAAGGACGATGCTCGTTTCTCTAAAGAATATGCAATAAGAGGTATTCCAAGATTTATTCTAATAGATCCAAAAGGAAATATTGTAAATAGCAATGCGGTAAAACCATCAGATCCTTCCATACAAACAATCCTTAATAATTTACCTGGAATTTAAAGTAAAATTATAGAACAAAACTCTATTCTTTATACACTCCCATTTGGGCATATTTCTCCATTCTTGTTGAAACAATTTCTTCCTCTGTTAAGTCTTTTAGTTCTTTAAAAGAAGTTAGGATTGTGTTTTTTACAGCTTCAAAAGCTCCTTCTCTGTTTGAATGTGCACCCCCGATAGGTTCTTTTATAATACCGTCTATTAGTTTTAACTTTTTCATGTCTTTCCCTGTTAATTTTAAGGCTTCTGCTGCTTGTTCTTTATACTCCCAACTTCTCCATAAAATTGAGGAACAGGATTCTGGAGAAATAACGGTATACCAAGTATTTTCCATCATAAACACTTTATTTCCAACTCCAATCCCTAAAGCTCCTCCAGAGGCACCCTCACCTATTACTATGGTAATTATAGGAGTTTTTAAACGGGTCATTTCTAAAATATTTCTTGCAATAGCTTCTCCTTGTCCTCTCTCTTCTGCTTCTAGTCCTGGGTATGCTCCTGGTGTGTCTAATAAGGTAACAACAGGAATTCCAAATTTTTCAGCCATTTTCATAAGACGCAATGCCTTTCTATATCCCTCAGGGTTTGCCATTCCAAAGTTTCTGTACTTACGTGTTTTTGTATTGTATCCTTTTTGCTGACCTATAAACATAAAAGATTGATCTCCAATCTTTCCTAAACCACCAATCATTGCTTTATCATCTTTAACATTCCTATCTCCATGTAATTCCATAAAGGTATCTCCACAAATTGCTTTTATATAATCCAAAGTATAGGGTCTATTTGGATGTCTAGACAATTGAACTCTTTGCCAAGGTGTTAGGTTTTTGTAGATTTCTTTTTTTGTTTTTTCGAGCTTCTTTTCTATTTTTTTGCAGGTAGCTGATAAATCAACATCACTGTCCAAACCTATTTCACAACATTTTTCTAACTGCTCTTTCAATTCTTTAATCGGTAGTTCGAAGTCTAAATATTCCATAGTTTGCTGGTTTGTTTTATCTAAAATAAATCTATAAAAATTAAATATATAACAATACAAACTTACTACAAAAAATGTCTGATTGTATAATGATTTCTATTTTTTTCATTGTTGTAGTTTATCAACTTTATTGGAAATAATTTCCTTATTTTTAAAAATTCCGTTAAGCAATACTACAATCAAAATAATAAATGCTCCTAAATAAAATTCTGAATTCATTTCTTCACTTTCACCAAAAATAACCAAGGCTAAAATAATGGCATATATGGGCTCTAAATTTACAGTTAACACAACAGTATACGGGGTAAGATGTTTCATGACATTTACTGAAACAATAAACGCGTAAGCAGTACAAATACTACTTAAAATAAGAAGATACAACCAATCTGTACTTTCTAATAGAAAAAAATTTGCTGTAAACTCTCCTTGAAAAAACAAGAAAAAACTTATACAAATTGCTCCGAAAAATAATTGATAAAATGAAATAAGTGAGGCCTTGTTCTTTCTTATAAACAAGCCATTTAAAACGGAAAACAATGATGACAAAAAAGAAGAAATTAATGCGTAGAAAATTCCTAAAATGTATCGAGATTCAAAACTAAAAATTATATACAAACCACCTATGACAATAAGACCTAATAAAATTTCTATTGGTTTAATTTTTCTCTTAAAGAAAAAAGGCTCTATAAACGATGTAAAAAAAGCACCTGTACTCATGGTAACTAGAGCTATAGAAACATTAGAAACTTTTATCGCTTTGAAAAAAGTAATCCAATGAAGTGCAATTAAAATTCCTGATAAAAAGAATTTCAATAAAGATTTCTTGTCTAATATAAATGACTGCTTTTTACAGACAAAATAGAATGCTATAAATAGAGATGCTAATAGCATTCTATACCAAACTAAAGGAATTGCCTCTATAGATATTAATTTTCCTAATATAGCGGTAAACCCCCATATAAATACAATAAAGTGTAGTTGTAAATAATACTTTAGATTACTTTCTTGCATGTATATAAAGATATAGTGCTACTATTCCAAAGATTATATTTGGAATCCAAACATACAGTAATGAGTTAGCACCAGCAACGGCACCTAATACCTCTGAAACTTTTAAAAAAAATACATAGATAAACATGATGGCAACCCCTAACCCTAAATTAATCCCAACACCCCCTCTTCTTTTCTTGAATGCTAATGCAACAGCAATAATTGTTAAAATATATGAAGAAATTGGAAGACTGGTTCTTTTGTGAAACTCAACTAAATATGCATTTAAATTTTTAACTCCCCTTTTTTTAGAAATGTCAATAAATCCTGTTAATTCATTTGAGGGCATTTCTTGAGCAAGTGCAGATTTATATAAGAAGTCTTTTGGTGTAAATGCAAAGGTAGTATCTAAATTTATTCCTGAATATATACTATCCTTGTCTTTATAAATTTTTCTAACTTTATATCTTGTTAATCTGAATACACTGTCCTTTGCTTTCCATCTAATGTTATCTGCAGTTAATTTTTGATCTAATTGAATTCCTTTATAATTTTCAATAGAGAAATAGCTCCCTTGTGAGGATTTAAAACTATAACTTTTAATATACATATAAGTACTATCGTTTAATTGCAAACTAAAATTTTCAACGATATTATCTTTCCATCTCTTTTTCTTAAAAAATTCTTTCTCAAATTGTTTTCTTTCTACACTACTCTTCGGAACAACAATATGATTCATTCCAAGTGCTAGGATAGTAACCATGGTAGCCCCAATCATATAGGGAAATAAAAATCTTGTGAATGAAATTCTTGCATTTGTCATAGCAATAATTTCTGTATTTCTAGATAGTTTTGATGTAAAAAAGATCACTGCGATAAACAGTGCTAAAGGCATAAAAGTATTAGTATAATAAATGATAAAATTTTTATAGTATTCATCTATTATCTGATGGATTCCCAAATCGGTATGAGATAAAAACTTATCTATGTTTTGTGAAACATCAATTGCAACAGCAATAGGTATCAGAATTAGTAAGGTAAACAAGAAAGTTACCAAATATCTCTTTAATATGTACCAATCTAATTTTTTCACTATAATCTTTTATTCATCTGATTAACCATTTTGTTTTTCCATACTGCAAAATCACCTTTTATAATATGATTTCTAGCTTCCCTTGTTAACCAAAGATAAAAACCTAAGTTGTGAATGGATGCAATTTGTTTTCCCAATAATTCTTTTGAAGCAAATAAATGTCTTACATATGCTTTACTATATAAGGTATCAACAAAAGTGATTCCCATTTCATCAATGGCTGAAAAATCATTTTCCCATTTTTTATTTTTGATATTGATCGTTCCATTAGCAGTAAATAACATTCCATTCCTAGCATTTCTCGTGGGCATTACACAATCAAACATATCTATACCTAAGGCAATGTTTTCTAAAATATTTATTGGCGTTCCTACCCCCATTAAATATCTTGGTTTATCCTCTGGAAGGATTTCACAGACAATTTCTGACATTTTATATAATTCTTCGGCAGGTTCACCAACAGACAATCCTCCAATTGCATTTCCCTCTGCTCCAACTGAAGCAATAAATTCGGCTGATTGTTTCCGCAAATCTTTATAGGTACTTCCTTGAACTATAGGAAAAAAAGTTTGTGTGTAATCATATTTTAAGGGTGTTTTTTCTAGATGATTAATACATCTTTTTAACCAGCGATGTGTTAAATGCATTGATCTTTTCGCATAATTATAATCACAAGGATAAGGTGTGCATTCATCAAAAGCCATAATAATATCTGCTCCTATACTTCGTTGAATCTCCATGACATTTTCTGGCGTAAAAAAATGCATTGATCCATCTATATGGCTCTTAAACTTTACTCCTTCTTCATTTATTTTTCTTCTACCAGATAAAGAATATACTTGATACCCTCCACTATCGGTTAAAATACTACGATCCCAATTCATAAATTTATGCAAGCCTCCTGCCTGTTCTAAAACATTGATTTGAGGTCTGAGATATAAATGATAGGTATTTCCAAGAATAATATCAGGGTTAATTTCATCCTTCAATTCAGTTTGATGAATCCCTTTTACGGTTCCCATAGTTCCAACAGGCATAAAAATTGGAGTTTCAATTACACCATGATCGGTAGTAATTTTTCCGGCTCTTGCCTTAGTTTTTTGGTCTTGGTTTTTGAGTTCAAATTTCATCGGAAACAAAGATACATAAATCGATATAGGACAAGTTGTAAAAGATTCCTAAGATTTTTTATTTTTTCGATTGCCTCCAAAATACTTTTTCTTGTTCATATCTATTGAGGCTTCAGCTGTTTTAGAAGAACTAGAAATTAATTGATTAATCATGTATACTTCTTTTGGACTAAGCTCTCTCCATTCTCCATATTTTAATCCTGCTAAACTTATATTCATAATTCTGGTTCGTTTCAACTTGGTAACTCTATACGATAGATATTCACACATCCTTCTAATCTGACGATTTAAACCTTGGGTCAAAATAATCTTAAATACATAATTATTTACTTTTTCAATCCTACATTTTTGAGTAATCGTGCCTAAAATAGGAAGACCATTGCTCATTTTTCTAAGGAAATCAACGGTAATTATTTTGTTTACAGTAACAATATATTCTTTTTCATGATTATTTCCTGCTCGTAGGATTTTATTAACAATATCTCCATCATTTGTTAAAAAAATTAAGCCTTCAGAGGGCTTATCTAGTCTACCAATTGGAAATAATCTCTCCGGGTAATTTATATATCTAATAATATTTTTTTTCTCTTTAGAATCTGTGGTTGAGACTATACCAACAGGTTTATTTAAAGCAATATAGCGTATTTTGGGCCGTGGTTTTAGGGGGTTACCATCGATTCTTACATCGTCTCCCTCGACTACTCGGTTTCCAAGTTTTGTCTGGTTTCCATTGATAGTAACTCTTCCTTCTACAATTAATTTATCTGCTTCTCTTCTGGAACAAATTCCTGTAGCACTAATAAATTTATTGAGATTGATAGAATCTTGATTGTGTGACAAATTGCTAAATGATTATGGTTCTAAAAGTAAGGTTAATTCTTGGAGAAAATACTTTTTTTGTTGTAGGAAGTTTATGTAGCCAATTTTTCTGAGTGGTTCCTTTCATGAGTAATAAACTTCCATTTTCTAATAAAACATCAACTTTTCTCTTGGTTTTTTTGTGTTTAAAAGAAAATTTTCGATTAGCTCCTAAAGTCAAAGATGCAATGGCTCCATTGTCTAATAATGTTTTTTCAGCATCACTATGCCAGCCCATTCCTTCATCACCTGAATGATATAAATTTAGCAGACAAGAGTTGTATGAAGTCTCTGAAATTTCTTCTGTTTTTTGTTTGAGATCAACTAAAATTGGGGTCCAAACAGAGGCTTTTTTTGTAACTCCTGAATAGTTGTAGTTATATTCTTGATCACCAAACCAAGCGACTTTTCTTTTGGTGATATACTGTTTTCCAAAAATAATGGCTTTATCATTCTTCCAGGGTATTTCTGCAAATAATTTTTCAAAATAAAATTCGCATTCTTCCCGATTAAAAATTTTACCGTAATAAATAACTTCACCATCAAAAGGAAGAATATTTTGTGTTATCTGTTGGTTAAATAAATCCATTAAGTAAAGATAAATATTACACCGTAATATTTTTTAATTGTTCTGATAATTTAATAAAAAAGGGAGGTAAGTCTGTTTGTTAAAATGGCAAAAAAATAGGAGAAGTATTTATAACTTCTCCAAATTTTTTAATCTCAGAAAAAACGGGTATTATTTCTATCAGTATTGGTTATTTATAGATTGGCTAGATAATCTTTACAGGAATAACGCAACCTAAACTACCCCTCGCAACTTATACATTCTTTCTTTTGTTTGAACTTTTGTGCTGCATTCATACTATGTTGGTAGTACAAAGATTTGAGTCCTAACTTCCATGCAGTAATATGAATCTTATT
>CATISV010000178.1 GCA_949541125.1 Flavobacterium sp. SCGC AAA160-P02 | reverse complement strand
TAAAAAACAACTTTCACAAAAGAAAAATTTAAGAAAAAAACCTAATTTAGAGTAATTATTCTTTCCATATTCAAAAATCCATTTTATTTTTGCATTGTTCTCATAAAGGGGTGCTTTTTGTAAGGCTGAGATCATACCCATTGAACCTAGAACAGGTAATGCTGTTTAGGAAACCGAGTGTAAAGAAAAGGTCTTGTAGACCTTTCTTACGAGTTCTGAAGCGAGAGCTTCAACAATTTAATTATTCAATATTAACTCAAGAATAATTACCTCTTTTTATTCGTTTTAATTTTTTTAAAATGAAAAAAAATCTATTTTTTTTATTCTTGTTTGTAAGTATCCTTACAAACGCACAGAAATTTACGATTTCAGGAAAAGTCGTCAATAACAAACAAGAAGCTCTAAACAGGGCATCTGTTATGGTTAAAGAAACCAATCAAGGAACTTCCTCTGATAAAAACGGAGCATTTCAATTAAATCTTGAAAAAGGAAATTACACCTTATTGATATCCTATATTGGATTCAAATCGGTACAAAAAAAAATTGCATTAACCGAAAATAAGGATCTTACATTTGTTCTATTGTTAGATGAATATGTTTTAGATGAAGTTCTTGTTTCTGCTGTTCGTGCAACCTCTGATATTCCAATTACCTTCTCAAACCTAAACAAAATTGAGATTTCTAAACGTAATTTAGGGCAGGACATTCCCATACTGTTAAACTACTTACCCTCTGTTATTTCATCGTCAGATGCAGGAGCAGGTGTTGGATACACGTATTTAAATGTGAGAGGTTCTAATAGCGAAAGAATTAATGTGACCATAAACGGAATCCCATATAACGATGCTGAAAGTCATGGAACTTTTTGGGTAAACCTAGGTGATTTTGCTTCCTCAACTGAAAACCTTCAACTTCAGCGAGGTGTAGGAACATCCACCAATGGTTCTGGGGCTTTTGGTGCTAGCTTAAACATCTTAACGGATGCCATATCTGAAAAAGCTGGTGGTGAAATTTCTAATTCTTTTGGATCATACAATACAAGAAAACATACTGTAAAATTTTCAACAGGAAAACTCAATGAGAATTTTGAAATTTCAGGAAGGTTCTCAAATATTCATTCTGATGGATATGTAGATAGAGCTTTTACAGATTTAAAATCATATTTCCTGCAAGCATCTTACAGTGATGAGAATACCTTGATTAAAGCACTTACTTTTGGTGGAGAGGAAAGAACCTACCAATCTTGGTTTGGATTAGATGCACAACAATTAGCCGAAAACAGAAGACAAAATCCATATACTTACAAAAATGAAGTAGATGATTATGGGCAAAATCATTATCAATTGCATTGGCATGAAAAATTAAGTAAAAATTGGTCTACCAATCTTGGATTAAATTATACCAAAGGAGCAGGTTATTTTGAGCAATATAAAACAGATGAGAATGCTGCAGATTTCAATAATATCATTGAAGATGGCAGCAATGTAATTGTTAGACGGTGGTTAGACAATAATTTTTATGTCATCAATTTTAATAGTACATATACGAATGAAAAATTAACTGTTATTTCTGGAGGTTCCTATAGTAATTATTCAGGAGATCATTTTGGAGAGGTGATTTGGGGGAGTGATTTGGTTTTTGGAGCATTCATTGGTGATCGTTATTATATGAGTGATGCTAGAAAAAAAGATTTTAGTATTTTTTCTAAAGCAACATACATACTTTCTGAGAAAATATCTACCTATTTAGACCTACAAGGTCGTTTTATAAACTATCAAACAGCTGGTCTTACTTCCAAAAGAATTCCTATTGATGTGGATGCAAACTTTAACTTCTTTAATCCAAAAGCAGGTTTTATCTATAGAATTGAAGATGGAAATAGCTTGTATCTCTCTTATGCAAGAGCCCATAGAGAAGCCAATAGAAATGATTTTGAAAATGGTATTTCTACACCAGAAATCTTAGATGATTTTGAATTAGGTTGGCGATATAAGAATAACGATATTAGTATCAATACGAATCTCTATTATATGAATTATACCAATCAATTGGTTTTAACTGGTGCTATTGATGATGTTGGAGCTCCCATAAGAGCTACAAGTGGAAAAAGCTACCGTCTAGGACTAGAACTTGATGCTGATATTAAAGTAAACGAACAAATTTCCATAAATTCAAATGCTGCATTTAGTTCTAATAAAAATAGAAATTTTACAGCGTCTATTAATGGAATTCTAGAAAACTTAGGAAATACTCCGTTATCCTTCTCACCGGATGTAATCATTGGAAATATGTTTATCTATGAACCTAAAGAAAACTTACAAATTTCATTCCTATCTAAATTTGTTGGAAAACAGTATATGAGTAATTTAAATAGTAATGTAACTGATGTGGATGTCTTAAAAAGTTATTTCACAAGCGATTTAAACTTTGTGTATGCAATAGAAACAAGAAAAGTTTTTGATGCAATTATAATTTCAGGTTTAATTAATAATATTTTTAATACTGAATATGTAGATAGAGGGTACTATTATACCTATGATTATTCTGATGAAAATGGGGACATCATTACAGGTGATGGAGCCGGTTATTATCCTCAGGCAACTGCTAACTTTTTAGTTGGAGTGACCTTGAAATTCTAGCAATTAAAACCCTTGACTATTCAAGGGTTTTAATTATATTTCTGATAACCTATATAACCTCCTTTTAGATTATAAATTTCGGTAAAACCCTCTAATACTAAATTATATCCTGCCTCTTTACTTCTAGACCCAACAGCACAATAAATGTATAAAGGTCTGTTTTTATCAAATTTAGAGTGGACTTTTGTTACAAAATCGGTATCATAAAAGTTGATTAAGGTAGCTCCTTCTATAAATCCCTCCTGGAACTCTCTTGGTGTTCTAACATCTAATAACTGAATATTAGTAGTAGGTAACTTTGAAAATACTTCTTGAGAGATGACTTTTAAGTTCTCTACTTTTTGAGTACAAGAATTAAAACAAGTTAAGATGAAAAGAATAAAAAATAGGTTTCTCACAAGGTTCATTTTAAAGAAGAGCAAGAAAGGGTCGTTATTCTCTTAATTTCTGTGTTCTTGATAGCTGCATACCCTCCAGCGACATCTATGACTTTACGATATCCCCTGGCTTTTAAGATAGAGGCTGCTATTACAGAACGATATCCACCAGCACAATGTAGATAAAAATCTTTGTCCGATGGAAATTCAGCAACATGATTATTTAAAAAATCTAGAGGTGTATTCGGGACATTATCAATATGTTCTGCATCGTATTCTCCAGGTTTTCGAACATCAAAAACTAATGCTCCTTTACTTATTTTCGCTTCTAATTCTACTGCAGAAACAGACTTTAATCTATCAATCTCTTTCCCAGATGTTTCCCAGGCACTAAAACCATCCTGTAAGTACCCCAAAACATTATCAAAACCAACACGAGACAACCGTGTAATCGCTTCTTTCTCTTTTCCTTCAGGAACAACTAATAGAATAGGTTGATGAATATCTTTGATTAAAGCTCCAACCCATGGAGCAAACGTTCCGCCTAATCCAATAAAAATAGACTGAGGAATAAATCCTTTTATAAATTCCAATTGATGGCGAACATCTAAAATTAAGGCAGCTGTTTCATTAGCTACCAACTCAAAATCATTAACGGAAAGTGCTTTTGATCCAGTTTTTATTACCTCATCAATCGGTTGATACCCTTCTTTATTTAACTGAACATTTAACGGGAAATATTCTGGAGGAGGCAACAAACCGTTGGTTACTTCTTTGACAAATTCTTCTTTGGTCATGTCTTTTCTCAAGGCATAATTATGTTGTTTTTGGTCTCCAAGGGTTCCAACAGTTTCCTTACTTAAATTTTTACCACAAGCAGATCCCGCACCATGGGCAGGATAGACAATAATATCATCCGCTAAAGGCATGATTTTGTTTCGGAGACTGTCAAATAACATAGCTGCCAAATCATTTTGGGTTATGTTACTATTTTGAGCTAAATCTGGCCTTCCTACATCTCCTAAGAATAATGTGTCCCCTGTAAAAATGGCAATATCTTTTTCTTCTTTATCTTTCAGTAAATAAGTAGTGCTTTCCATTGTGTGTCCAGGGGTGTGGATCGCTGTGATGCTAATATCACCTATTTGAAAAACTTCACCATCTTTTGCGTTGTAAGAATTAAACTTTGTTTTTGCGTTGGGTCCAAAAATAATTTTACCTCCTGTTTTTTCTGCCAATGTTAGGTGTCCACTTACAAAGTCTGCATGGAAATGTGTTTCAAATATATACTTGATTTGTGCCTTATTCTTGGCAGCTCTATCTATATATTCCTGAACCTCTCGTAATGGATCTATGATCGCAACTTCTCCATTGCTTTCAATATAGTAGGCCCCTTGAGCAAGACAACCAGTATAAATCTGTTCTATAATCATAATTATTATTTTCTACTGTTCGTATGATTGGTGTATATAATTTGCATATCTATTTTGATACTCTTTTTCACCTGTTTTGTAATAATTAACAGCTCCATTGACTCTCATATAAAAATGATCTAAGGTAATTAGGTCTAATATTTTTCCTCTAAACAACTGGTCCCTAACAGGTCCCTTAACTCCTGCAAAATAAAATAAAATGTCTTTTTTCTTGTAGTATCGAATTCGTTCTTTTAACATTTCTACTCCAGTACTATCAACTCTATTAATACTTTCTGCATCTAATACAATTAATTTTAAATCCTCTCCTTTTTCCTCTACCATCATTTCTAAGGTCTCAATAAAATAACTAGCACTAGCATAAAATAGCTGAGAATCAAATCTAAAAACCAATACTTGTTTATCTATGATTACTTCTGAAAAACGATCCTTATTTCTATAAAAGTCTGAGTCGGGAACCTTGCCCAATTCAACAACATAAGGTCTAGAAGTTCTAAATATTAATATAATCAAAGACAAACCAACTCCAATTGTAATACCATATTCTATTCCTAGTAGAAGTGTAGAAAAAAATGTTACAATCAGTAACCAAAAATCTAAGTTATTGGCTTTCCATAAAAAAATCGCTTCCTTTATATTGACCAATCCAAAAACTGCAACGATTATAATCGCTGCTAATACTGTATTCGGTAAATAATAAAATAAAGGTGTAAGAAATAACAAAGTAATGACTACCATCAAAACAGAAATTAATGAGGCCATTCCTGTAGTTGCTCCAGATTCCTGATTAATCGCAGATCTTGAAAAACTTGATGTAGATGGATATGCTTTAAACCAAGATCCAATTAAATTACTCAGGCCAAGAGCGATGAGTTCTTGATTAGGTCTTATCTTATATTCATCTTGCTTGGCTTCTAAAGATTTTCCGATGGTAATAGTTTCTAAATATCCAACCATTACCAAAGTTAATGCAATGGGAAGTAATTCTCTCATTTGGCTGACGTCAAGTTCTGGGAAGGAAAATGTTGGTAATCCAGAAGGAATGTCTTTTATAATGGTAACATTTTTAAAATCGTTACCAAAATAACGCATTACTAAAATTCCAAATACAACAACAATTAGTGCATTGGGAATCTTCTTATTAATTTTTCTTGATATGATGATGATACTTACGGAAATCAGTCCAATAATAGTGGTCTGAAAATCATAGTCAATGAAATTATACCAAATATCTTCTAGTACATATTGTATTTGATCGCTTTGAAGAAAATCTACTCCAAATAAATTTCTAAACTGATTGATTCCAATCGTTAGTGCTACTGCAGAAGTGAAACCGGTAATAACTGGTTTTGATAAAAAATTAACAATAAAGCCGAGCCTAAAAACTCCCAATAAAAATTGAATCCCGCCAACCATAAAAGCCAATAAAATTGCAATAGAGATATAACTATTTGATCCTGCCAAAGCTAATGTTGAAACTCCTGTAGCAACAATTAAAGAATCCATAGCAACTGGGCCAATAGCTACTTGCCTTGAAGATCCAAAAACAGCATATACAAGTTGTGGAACTAAAGCACAATACAGTCCATAAATAGGTGGTAATCCGGCAATTAATGCATAGGCAATTCCTTGAGGAATTAAAATAATTGCCACGGTAATCCCTGCGATAAAATCACCTCTAAAACTAGAGGCTTTATAGCTTGGCAACCATTCTAAAATTGGTATGAGTTTTTGTATTTTTTTCATTCTTTATTAAAATCAAAAAGGATCTTGTTTCTTAAAACTAAAACAATTCTCCTTGATTTTTTCCTTTTATTCTGCCTAAATGCTT
>CATISV010000177.1 GCA_949541125.1 Flavobacterium sp. SCGC AAA160-P02 | reverse complement strand
TTAGCAAAAACAAAATAATATAATCCAAGATAAATTTGAACAATTATTGCAAAAAAGCTTCCTGCAATTACAGCAAACAACCCTATCATTCTTTTCTTTGCTTTTTTGGAGACAATAAGAGGCGCGGCTACTAAAGTACCGAAAAAAACACTTAAAATTTGGATTATTTCTAACATATTCATACTAATAAACATTCAGAATATGCTCATTAGTATGAATATCGGCGCATTATGAATACTTAAATTTAAAAGTAAAGATTTTTTTTGAAATTTTTTTAAAAAAATGTAATCTTAGTTATATTAATTAAATTTTTGGAAAATAAATGAAAAATTTTTTACTCACTACTTGTCTTTTTGTGTCTTTAGCTGTGATTTCAGATGATCACGAATCTTCAGAAAAATCACTTGCTGATAGATTTGCAAACAATCCAAACTATCTTTTAAGCTTTAAAGAATGTAAGGAAACTAAAGAAGGTGTTGCAGGATTGTTAGCTTTAAGTGAAGCCGTATGGAAAGAAATTGAAGCAAATCCAGATAATGAAGAAAAATGGATGGAAGTTGCAGTTTTGGCTGATATGGCTGCTAACTACTCGGAAATATATGATGTTTGGTGTAAAGATATGATTGCACAAAGAATGAAAATGAGAATGATGGCGGAGAAAAAGAAACTTAAGACAGATAAAAAAGATTAAAATTTTCCTCTCTGGAACCTCATCCTAATTATATATACTCTAATTAAAGCAACAAAAGTAATAATAAGCTGAACAAAAAGAGATATCTTTAATGGGCTTGCCCACTCCCAATTATCAATGGTCAGCCATAAAAGAAAAGTTTGCAATGGAAAATTAATGATTGCTCCCATCAATACAACTATAATTGCCTCTCTCAACGCGATCTTTTCAGTTTTGTTCATGACTTTTTCCTAATAATGGTTTAATTTATAAATATAATGCAAGACTTGGTAGAAGCAAAGTTCTCAATTGGTGATATTGTAAAGCATAAGTTCCTTAATTTCAGAGGTGTTATATTTGACCTCGACCCTGTTTTTGCAAACACAGAAGAATGGTATAACGCAATACCAAAAGACTTCAGACCAGATAAAAATCAACCTTTCTATCATTTGTTTGCAGAAAACGAAGAAGTTTTTTATATAGCATATGTTTCTGAACAGAACTTACTAGATGATGTTGTAAATGGTGCTGCTAATCACCCTGACATCAGAATGATCTTCTCACATTTCAATGGAAAGAGTTATATACCTCACGAAAAAGCTAAAAACTAAATTTTAACTTCTGAGTGTGCAAGCTGGACTGCTGTAGTAAATACCTCCATTGCACTTTCTAAATCATCTCGAGAAACATAAGTTGGTGCTAATCTTATTACACTATTGTTTGGATCATAATTTTTTGGAAAGGTAGAACCTGCTGGCGTTATTAAAACTCCCATTTCTTTAGATAATTCTACTACTTTTGTAGCAATAGGTTTTGACGTGCAGTAGGTAATGAAATACCCGCCAGTTGGTCTTGAATAGGTTCCACATTCTTTTGGCAATTCCTCTAAATATGAATATGCGACTTCAAATTTTGGTCTGATGAGGTCTGCATGTTTTTCCATATGCAATTTAACTGATTCTATATTTTTGAAAAACTCAACATGTCTTTTCTGATTTAATTTATCTGGACAAATGATCATTGTTGTTCTAACTCTTTTTATTAAATCTAGGGAATGCCCTGCGGTAGCCATAAATGATATTCCTCCACCTCCAAAAGTAACTTTAGAAAATGAAGTTGTAATTACAGTTTGATCTTGGACATTCATTTTAGTTGCTAGCTCCCATAAAGGCTTCTGCTTTGGTGTTGGTAAAAAATCATGTATTAAATACGCATGATCAAAAAGAAAAAGAAACTTATCTGAATAATTAGAGCCTATTTTAAACATTTGCTCTAAATTGGCATCAGAGTATATTTCTCCTGAAGGATTAGAGTGTTTAGGCACACACAAAATACCTACATAACTATCGTCACTGTTTAAGACATTCTGAAACTCGACAAGATCAATTCCATCTTCTTTTAAAGGGATTCCTACCGCTTCAATTCCAAAATCTTCTAGCATCATGAAATGTCTATCAAAACCAGGTACTGGACATATAAATTTTGGATTCTGTATATCTTTCCAAGGAGTTGGCTTAGCAAATAAGAAATTAGAAAGAACTGTCTGATAGGTTAACAATAAGCTTGATTGTTCTCCTGCAAGTATGTTGTCAACTGGTGCATCTAAAAGCTCTGATCCAAGTTTTCTAGCTTCCATAATGCCGAATGGTTCACCGTAATTTCTTAAGTCAATTCCATCATCAGAAGTGGACGAAATTGGAATATCTATTAAATCATTGGATAGATCTAATTGATCCGTATCTGGCTTCCCTCTAGTAATGTCTATAGACAAATTCTTGTCTTTTAGCTTTTGATACTTTGTTACTAATTCTTGATGCATAATATAAGATATATTTTATAGGAGAATTTTTTATCGTGGACATTTTTA
>CATISV010000176.1 GCA_949541125.1 Flavobacterium sp. SCGC AAA160-P02 | reverse complement strand
TTATTACCATTGCTATCAAAAGAGAAGGGGTTTCACAAACAATAATCCCAAGAGGAGATACTCTATATAAACTTGGTGACCAAGTATATTTTTCAGTTCCAAATTCTAGTCTAGAAAAGCTATATCCCATTGTTGGTAAAGAACATATTGCTATTAAAAACGTAATGATTCTTGGAGGTAGCTCTATTGGATCTAAAACAGCTAGAAACCTTTGTGAGGAGAATTTTAACGTAACCTTAATTGAAAAACAACGTGAAAAATCATTGCTCTTAGCGGAAGAATTAAACAATACCCTTTTAATCAATGGTGATGGGAGAGATATAGAACTCTTAGAGGAGGAAAATATAAGAGAAATGGATGCTTTTGTTGCGGTAACAGGAGATTCAGAAACCAATATTATGTCTTGTTTAGTAGCAAAATCAAAGGGTGTGAAAAAAACAATTGCCTTGGTTGAAAATATGGACTACATAAACATTTCTCAAACTATAGGAATTAATACTCTTATTAATAAGAAATTAATTGCGGCTAGTAGTATTTTTAGGCATATTAGAAAAGGAGAAATTCTTGCGCTGGCAAATCTTCATAATATTGATGCAGAGGTTTTTGAATTTGAAGTATTACCAAATACTGCGGTTACAAAAAAACCGATCAAAGATTTAAAATTTCCGAGAGATGCCGTTTTTGGAGGTGTTATTAGAGATGGGAAAGCATTTATGTCTGATGGAGATTTTCAAATTCAACCTGGAGATAAAGCCATTGTTTTTTGTTTGCCAGAAGCCATTAATATCGTTGAGGACTTATTTCGATAACAGTGGGGAACATTAACCTTAAAATAATCTACCGATTTTTAGGACTTACCGCAGTTCTTAACGGAGTATTTATGTTTATCGCCTTTCCCTTTAGTGTCTTCCATAAAGAAGAGGCTCAGATGGGGATTTTAAATGCTGGAATCATCACTGTATTTATAGGTTTGTTACTCTATTTTTTTAACAAACCTACCAATACAAATATTCATAAGAAAGAAGGCTATCTGATTGTAACCTTGGGGTGGCTAACACTGTCTTTAACTGGAATGCTCCCCTATCTTTTTTCTGGAGCGATTCCAAATATAACCAACGCTTTTTTTGAAACACTTTCTGGATACTCTACCACAGGTTCTTCTATTATTACAGATGTTGAATCCATGCCTAAAGGAATCTTATTTTGGCGCAGTGCCACCCATTGGATTGGTGGGATGGGAATTATTGTGCTTACCATCGCCATTTTACCACTACTTGGTATTGGAGGCATGCAGTTGTTTATGGCAGAGGCTCCTGGACCCTCTGCAGACAAGTTACACCCTAGAATAACAGATACCGCAAAACGCCTATGGATGATTTATGTCATCCTTACTTTTAGTGAGTTTTTCTTACTCAAATTTGCAGGGATGTCTTGGTTTGATGCTATTAATCATGCAATGGCTACGATGAGTACAGGAGGGTTTTCAACCAAAAACGCAAGTGTGTCTTATTGGAATTCTATGCCTTTGGTTCAGTATATCATCATCTTTTTCATGTTTGTTGCAGGAACCAATTTTGTCCTTACCTATTTTGCCATCAAAGGAAAAGTTAGAAATGTAATAGAAAGTGAAGAATTTAGATATTATGTGGGCGGTCTTATAAGCATCACATGTTTAGTGATTTTAATTATTTTATTTTTTCGAGATGAAACATTGCAATCCACCATTGCACATCCCAACGTTTTAGGGACTACAGAAAGTGCTATTAGACATGCCTTATTTCAAGTAACCTCCATCATGACTACCACAGGCTTTGTGACTGCAGATTTTACCATGTGGAGCTTCTTTGCGACCGGAATTTTCTTTGCCCTTTTCTTTGTGGGGGGGTCTGCAGGTTCTACCAGTGGAGGGATAAAAATTGTGAGGCATATCGTTATGCTAAAAAATAGTTTTTTAGAGTTTAAAAAAACCTTACACCCAAATGCCATCATCCCAGTTCGATACAATAAAAAAACAGTAAGTCAGACGATCGTATTTAACATCCTTGCTTTCTTTGTGATTTATATGTTTATTTTTATGATCTCTTCGGTAATACTGACCTTTTTAGGCCTAGATTTTATCTCGGCTCTAGGAGCGGCAGCCTCTAGTTTAGGAAATATTGGTCCTGCGATAGGCTCTGTAAGCCCGGTCAATAATTTTGCTCATCTCTCTGACGCTGCCAAATGGTTTTGTTCATTTTTAATGTTGATTGGACGTCTAGAACTCTTTACCGTACTTATTTTATTTACACCTTTTTTCTGGCGAAAGAATTAGGGCTGTAGAAAGGTATTGTAGCTTTTAGGAATCATACTAGATAAAAATATTTAATTTGTTATCTCTGCGATATAGTATCAATACCAAAAAAGCAAAGGCATCTTATCCTGAAATTCCAGGGTTAGATTTTTAAAAGAATAAAAAACCCTCGAGATTCTCGAGGGTTTTTTATTAGAGTTAATTCATCTATTTTTACTAAAAATTAATTTTTAGTGGAGTCAACCATCATCAAAGACATCGAAGAAAAATCAATTGTATGGTTTAAACATTCTAACCAATATGTAATTGTTGAAAAAATTGCAGCATTCATTATTGAGAAACTTTGTAAAAACGTTACTATCCAAGAAATTGCCAAAGAACTTGAGGAAAGATTAAAAATCCCTTCCAAAGAAGCAATTCGTTTTGTTAAGGATCTTAAAGAACAACTTATAAATCCGATGCAAACAGCTAATAATCATCAAAAGCTTGAGAGTCCCTTATCTAAAGTTCCTTCAACTTTTGCTTTTGAAAAATATTATCGAATGCATTCCAAGGTGTTTAAGGTTGCTTTTTCTAATGAATTTGAAGTCTCGTTAATTCATCCAAAGTTTGCGCATTTAGAAATCAAAACTGCCCCTAAAATCGATTTCTTTTTTCAGATTTTTAATGACAGTCAGCATACTTTTTTGAGCTTAGATAATGCCTTTATAGGGTCTTGGACTCGGGAAGATATTCATTATTTTCAAGGAAAATTCTCCATGAAAATAATTGAATGCATTTATGAGAAAAAGGAAGAAAAATGGATGGGAGTTTTTCATGCCTCAGCAATAAATTACAAAGATGAGGCTCTTTTGGTTTTGGGAGATTCTGGAAATGGTAAAAGCACCTCATTAGCGCTATTACAAGCTCAGGGTTTTCAATGTCTTGCAGATGATTTTGTTCCTGTAGATATTACCAAAAAAATTCATACTTTTCCTGCAGGAATTTCTATAAAAAAGAATTCTTTACCTGTATTATTAGACCATTATCCTGAATTAAAAAGCGCTACAGAATATCAGTATACACGTCTGAATAAAATAGTTCGATATCTTCCCCCAAAAAACAGTGATTATCATACTAATTATCCTTGTAAAGCCCTCGTTTTTATAAAATATGACGCAAATATTGACTGTGATATTTCTAAAATATCAAAACTAGAAGCTTTTGAACAGCTGGTTCCTGATTCTTGGATTTCTCCAGAGGCAGAAAATGCAAACATTTTTTTAACCTGGTTTTCTTCACTACCTTGTTATCAACTCACCTATTCTAACAACGAAATGATGTACGATGCTATAAAAAGAATTTTTGATAATGAAGTATAAAGAAACTCTTTTTTTTGTGGCGAAATGTTTGACAATTTCTCATGAAGAAAAAAATCTAGAGATTGTCTCTAAGCTTATTAAATCAAAGAATGTGGCTTGGGATGCTGTGGTCAAACTCAGTACAGGTCATTTTGTTTATCCTGCACTCTATTGTAACATTAAAAGAGCTGGCTTATTAGAATACTTGCCCATGGAATTGATTGGGCATATGGAGCATATCACTGAGTTAAATAGAGAGAGAAACCTCCAAATTATTGAGCAGGCTAAAGAAATTAATAGTCTCTTAATTTCAAATCACATTACCCCTATTTTTTTAAAAGGAACTGCAAACCTACTACAAGGACTATATGGAGATATCGCTGAAAGAATGGTGGGAGATATTGATTTCATTGTTTCTAAGAATGAATATGACCTTGCTATTAACCTTCTTAAACAAAATGGTTACTACAACAAACCCCATCGATTAGATAATGAAAAATTAGGAAAACATTATCCAAGAATGAGTCATCAGAACAAAATTGCCGCAGTAGAAGTTCATTTTAGAATGATAAAATATCCTTACGAGCTCTGTTTTAATTATAAAACGATTAAAGACAGTCTTTTAATAATAAATAACGATTTTTCTATGTTAAGCTATAAAAATCAAGTACTTCATACAAGCTTTAATAAACAAACCAATGACCGCGGATATTGGCACAAAACCATTTCATTGAGAAACTGTTATGATCTTTTTCTTGTATCCAAAAAGACAAACACCTTAGAAGCCATTAAATCTGTTGGACAATATTTTACTATTCTCAACACCTTTTTAGCCAGTTGTCATTATGTATTCAATACCGTTTCCTCCATAAAATTCATCAACGATAAAAAGGCTGTCAACTATGTAAATCAACAGATAGAATTGCTTGATGCTCCAAAGAAATTGAAATGGAACATCAAAAAATGGACTTTCTATTTT
>CATISV010000175.1 GCA_949541125.1 Flavobacterium sp. SCGC AAA160-P02 | reverse complement strand
TCTTCTTGAAGAGATCTAAGGGCTTGTGATCCAGAATAATCAAATTCGCAGGCTTGACCTATTATTATGGGCCCAGAACCAATTATAAGAATTGATTTAATATTTTTATCCTTAGGCATAAAATCACACTAAAATATAAAAAAAAAGGTGCCATAAAAGCACCATCTATAAAAAGTTATTAAAAATTATTTCTTGTGTCGAGATTCGTCTGAAACGGATAGTTTTTTTCTTCCTTTTGCTCTTCTACCAGCAAGAACTCTTCGACCGTTAGCAGTCGACATTCTATCCATAAACCCATGCTTGTTTCTTCTTTTTCTTTTAGATGGTTGGTATGTCCTTTTCACAATTATCTATTTAATCGGTGGCAAATATAATATCTTTTTATTCAACTTCATATAAATATTTTTAAATTGTAAGTTTGCAATATATATGATACCAAAAATTATAAAGCTTATTGCTTCGATATTTCTCCTAGGATATGGAGTATATCAAATTACAGAGACTTTTATAGGTAATGGAATATTCTTAATTATTCTTTCAATATTACTTGTAGTGCTATATTTTAAAAATGAAGTTTTAATTTTTGCATTTTTAAGCTTAAGGAAACAGAATTTTGAGAGAACCGAAAAGATACTAAAGCTCATTAAAAATCCAAAATCAGCATTAATAAGAAAACAACAAGGTTTCTACTATTATCTTCATGGTTTAATCCAGTCACAAAAAAATCTTACAATAGCTGAAAAGCATTTTCGTGAATCATTAAAGCTTGGGTTAAGCATGAATCATGATATAGCAATGGCAAAATTAAGTCTTGCTGGAATTATGATGCAAAAAAGAAGGAAGAGGGAAGCTCAAGCTCTATTAACAGAAGCAAAGGGGTATGATAAACACAACATGTTAACTGCTCAAATTAAGTTGATGCAAGAACAGATGAAAAGAATTTAATATCAAGTTTTTTTATCGTAAATAGATTTTTTTTTATCTTTGCAGTTCAGCTTTTTTATTTATGAGTGAAATAATACTAGAAAATAATGAGTTTTTAAGACAATTTGAAGTCAAGGTTTCAGACTCATTAGCTAGAATAGAATATGCTGAACAAGAAAGAAAAATTTTCCTAACAAAAATTCACATCCCTGATACTGTAAATGATAAATCTTTTGAAGAGAACTTTATAATTAAAGTACTTGAATTTATCGAAAGTAAGAACCTTAGAGTAGTTCCAACTTCGCCCAGAATTGCAGGTTTTGTTAGAAAAAATAAAGCTTTCAAACACCTTCTTCCAGTTGGCATAAAGCTTTAATAACTAAATTTATACTGCAAATCCTTCAGAATCAATATCAATGAATATTGACTTTACTATTGTTCCAATTAGATTTGGATCCCATGGTCTTCTGAACCTAATATAATTTGATGAAAAGCCTTCAATAAATCCATCTTTTTCTTCTGACTCAAATAATACATCTTGAATAGACCCAACATTTCGTTCATAGAAAGCTGCTTTCTTCCTGCTTGATAAAAGCCTCAATAGTTTACTTCTTTTAGCTCTAACATTAGCATCAACAGAATAAGGCAAAGAAATTGCATGAGTATTATCTCTCTCAGAATATGTAAATACATGAAGATAAGAGACGTTTAGATTCTCCAAGAAATTCATACTCTC
>CATISV010000174.1 GCA_949541125.1 Flavobacterium sp. SCGC AAA160-P02 | reverse complement strand
TCACCTGTAAAGGCAAAAACAGCTTGTTTGGCATTTTCTAAGGAGAATGGAGGTTGCCAATTCTGATTCCTTTGGTAATTTAATTCTGCTAGGGCTGGGGAAATTTTCATTAAATTTCCGAGATCTTTTTTTGAGAAAGTTTTTAGTTTTTTGTTTAACTCAATTGACTTTCCAATAAACGATGGTTGAGTGTATAGATTTGTTGATGCTTTATTTTCGAAATCCAATGATTTGGCTGGAGAAATGATAATTTTCATAAGTTGTTTTTATTCTTTTAGGTCAAATTTAGCTTCCAAAAAATCTCTACTTATTGATTGGGTATTTATAATGGAAGTTTGATTACTAAATGTATTGTATAGGTAAAAATAGAGATACTAAAAATAAATTTCAAATTTTAAATGCTAAAATTTTATTTCAATATCAACTCTGTCATTTTATTAATATAGATTTTGATAAATATTAAAGAATCAAAAGTATCACAGATCATTTTCGAGAATTATATTAACATTTATTCCTTAGAATTCAAGGTGTAAGTTCTCCATTTTTTAAGACAATCAGTAATATCCTGTGGAATTTGAGAGTCAAATTCCATCATTTCTTTCGTAATAGGGTGTTTAAATCCAAGAGTTTTGGCATGTAAAGCTTGTCTTGGCAATACCTTAAAACAATTTTCTATAAATTGCTTATATTTAGTAAATGTAGTGCCTTTCAAAATTAGATTTCCTCCATAACGCTCGTCATTAAACAAAGGATGACCAATATGTTTAAAGTGTGCTCGTATTTGATGAGTCCTTCCTGTTTCTAATCTGCATTCTACCATTGTTACATAGGTAAAGCGTTCTATGACTTTGAAATGAGTGACCGCTTGTTTTCCATAATCACCTTCTGGAAAAACATCCATACGTAAACGATTTTTAAAACTCCGGCCAATATTTCCTTCAATAGTGCCTTCGTCATCTTTAATATTTCCCCACACTAAGGCTTGGTAATTACGATGAGTTGTTCTGTCAAAAAATTGTTTAGACAAATGTGCCATGGCAAATTCAGTCTTAGCAACCACTAATAATCCACTTGTATCCTTATCAATTCTATGAACTAAACCAGGACGCTCATTCCTATTTGTAGGCAAATTTTCTATATGGTACATCAATCCATTTACTAGGGTACCCGAATGATTTCCATGACCAGGATGAACAACCATTCCAGCAGGTTTATTAACCACCACTAAGGTATCATCTTCGTAGACAATATCTAATGGAATATTTTCACCAACCAATAAATTTTCATGAGGTGGATGTGATAATACTATTCTTACAACATCTTTAGGTTTTACTTTATAATTAGATTTGACAGGAAGGTCATTGACGAGTACATTACCTGCTTTCACAGCTTGTTGTAATTTATTACGAGTTGCGTTTTCAATAAAGTTCATTAAAAATTTATCTACACGTAATGGTACTTGACCATCTGTAGCTATAACTCTGTGATGTTCAAATAATTCTTCATTATGTATAGATGGGCTTATATCTTCTGTCATAATTTAATTTCCCTTTCCATCACCTAATATTAAATCAATGACTGTGTTTTTAGAAAGTTTTGTTCCAGGCTTTACCTTTTTATCATCAGATTTTAGCCCACGAACAACATCTTTTCCAATATCTGGAACATAAGAAACCTCCCCAATTTTAAAACCAACAGATTGTAATTGTGTAATGGCCTCACGTTTTGACAGCCCATTTATATCAGGAATTCTAATATTTCTGTATTTAGAAGGATTTAATGTGAGATATATTTTTCGTTTTTCCTTCACAAAATCTCCCGCTTCAGGAGTTTGTTCTATCACTGATTTTTTCGGATAATTAGGATTATAGCTTGCGGAATCAATGACAAGGAAATCTAAATCCAAGTCTTTTAAGGTATTTTCAACATCTAATAGCGACATTTTATGTAAGTCAGGAACTTGTATTTTTTGGTCATGATTTGTTGTAAAACCAAGCCACCATTGGAGAAAAGCAACAAATAGTAGGATGCTAATTACACCAATTCCAATTTGTGTAAAGAAAGATTTACTTTTTAAAAATCTAAAAAAATTCATTTTTCTTTTTTATGACACAAATGTAGTACAAAAATAGAAGTAATCGAATTCAAATTCTTTTATCTATCAACGAAATTTTAACTAAGTTTGCACCTAAACCTAAAGATATATGCAGAGAACCGTTGCCATCGTTATGGGAGGTTATTCCTCAGAGATTAATATTTCTTTAAAAAGCGGTGATGTCGTTTACAATTCTTTGGATAAAAACAAGTACAATGTTTATAAAGTTTTTATTTTAAAGGATAAATGGTTTGTGATTCATGATAACCATGAATATCATATAAATAAAGAAGATTTTTCAGTCACGATTAAGGAACGTAAAATTACTTTTGATTGTGTATTTAATGCCATTCATGGTCATCCTGGAGAAAACGGAGTTTTGGTTGCTTATTTTGATTTATTGGGGATAAAACATACTTCAGCACCTTATTATCAAATGGCTATTACTTTTAATAAGCGAGATACCCTAAGTATTCTCAAAGAATACGATATAAAGACAGCTACCTCTTTTTATATGAATAAAAAAGATAAAAAAGATACCAAAAAAATTGTAGCTAAAGTAGGACTACCTTGTTTTGTAAAACCGAATAATGGTGGTTCTAGTATTGGAATTTCTAAAGTCTATAAAGAAGAAAATTTGATTGCGGCTATTAATAAAGCATCTCAAGAAGATTCAGAAATTTTAATTGAATCCTTTTTAGATGGTACAGAGGTTTCTGTGGGTGTGATTGAATATGAAGGAGCGATAAAAGTTTTGCCAATGACAGAGATAGTGTCTAAAAATGATTTTTTTGATTATGAGGCAAAATATGAAGGGAAATCTCAAGAAATTACACCTGCAAGAATTTCAGAAATTGACAAACAGAAATTAGAAAAAGTAGCAAAAAAAATCTATGAAATTTTTCAGATGAAAGGATTTTCTAGGTCTGAATTTATTTTAGTAGATGGAGCACCCTATTTTTTAGAAATGAATACAGTTCCTGGATTGACAGAAGAAAGTCTATTACCTAAACAAGCGAAAGAGGCGAACATAGATCTTTCAGATTTATTTGATAATGCTATTCAAATGGCACTAAATTAAATTAGATGAAAAAAGCAGTTTTCCCTGGTTCTTTTGACCCAATTACTCTTGGACACAAAGATGTAATCACCAGAGCAATTCCATTGTTTGATGAAATTATCATAGCCATTGGAATTAATGCAGATAAAAAGTATATGTTTTCTTTAGAGGAGAGAAAAAAGTTTATCAGCGAATGTTTCGAAGAATATGACAAGGTAACTGTGATGTCTTATGAGGGTTTAACAGTTGATTTTTGTAAAAAAAATTCTATTGATTATATAATAAGGGGACTAAGAAATCCTGCCGATTTTGAATTTGAAAAAGCCATTGCTCTTACCAATAGAGATTTGGCTCCTGTTGAAACTGTTTTTTTATTAACCTCTGCAAAAACGTCCTACATTTCATCTTCTATCGTAAGAGATGTTTTGAGAAATGGAGGCAATGTAACTAGCCTAGTACCTAGTTCTGTTTTTTCTAAAAAAAATGAATAACAATAACTCTTCTACCTTACTATAGAGAATTTTCAAATGTATGCTCTTTAAAAGAGGATAAGTTCTTTTTAAACTCTTAAATTACTATTTAGTTGAAATTTGAAGAAATATTAATTTCTTTTAGAAACTTTATGGCTAATTATTACTAATATTTTTCTGCAATTACCTGAATTCCACCTTTAACCTTGTCGCCAAGTTTGACATTTAATTTTGTATGTAATGGTAAAAATAGATCTACTCTACTGCCAAATTTTATAAAACCTGCATCTGTACCTTGAATAACTCTTTCTCCCTCTTTTGCATAGTTAACAATTCTTTTTGCTAAAGCTCCTGCAATTTGACGGTAAAGAACTTTTCCAAAAACTGAGTTTTCAACAACGATCGTTGTTCGTTCATTTTTTTCTGAGGCTTTTGGATGCCAGGCTACAAGGTATTTTCCGGGATGGTATTTACTGTAAGATACCGTTCCGCTAAGAGCATATCTTGTCACATGAACATTTGTAGGTGACATAAAAATAGAAAGCTGTATTCTTTTGTCTTTAAAAAATTCTGATTCCTCAACCTCTTCAATAACAACTACCTTTCCATCAACCGGAGCAATAATTTGATTGTCATTTATATCAGTTACTCTTCTGGGGTTCCTAAAAAATTGTAACACTATAATTAGCAAGACAATGAGTAGACTTTGTATTACTTTTAACAACCAAAATAATTCAATAAATCGTTCTGATATAAAAATTCCTGCAATAACAAATCCAAATGTTATAGCAATAATTTTATACCCTTCTCTGTGAAAACTTAGCATTAAATTAAATAATGAATATACAAATATACAAAGGGACTAACAAACAACAAACTATCTAATCTATCTAATAAACCTCCATGACCAGGCATTATAGTTCCGCTATCTTTTATATTGACCTGTCTTTTAAATTTTGATTCTACTAAATCTCCTAAAGTACCAAAAATAGAAACCGTTAAGGCCATAATTACCGCTTGAGTCATGGATAAAAAATCAATATATTTTGATATCATTATTGCAATAGCTACTGTAAAAAAAATTCCACCAATAAAACCCTCTACTGTTTTTTTTGGTGATACACTTTCAAATAATTTTTTTTTACCTAAGTTTTTACCAACAATAAAAGCAAAACTATCATTTGACCAAACAAAAACAACCAATAACAATATGATTGATTCTTGATATTCTCCATTTTTAAATGGAAGTATCATAAGAAATATAAAAGAAAGTAGTAAATATCTGATAGAGATGTCTAATTTTTTAAATATCCCTGGAGCTTGCTCTTTTTTTTTTCGAAAAAGGTTGATTAATAATTGTATAGACCCAGAAAGACATAGAAATAATAAAATATGTCTTAACAATGAGGTGTCATGTGAAGAAAAAAGCAATGAGATAAGTACAAAAAACAATATATAGGGTGCAATGTTTTTTAATGATAATAATTTTAAAAATTCCCATAAACAGAGAACTCCAAAAACAGATATAAGTATTATATAGGTTTCTTTTGAGTAAAGAATTGCTCCAATGAAAAGCAAAGAATAGACAAGTCCTGAAATGCTTCTTTTGAGAAGTTTTCTCATTTTTATAAATCTTCTAAAAGCAGCAAATATAAGTTTTTAGAGTTATTATTGCCATAATTTAAAAAATTATCCTCTTTAGGTTTTAAGGTATATTTTTTTACAGCACTAATATTTGTTGGTATGTTTTTTTTAAAATTGGTTTTAATCCCAGTTAAACCTTGTCCAGTATCTTTTACAAACTGACTTGTTTTTGCAAATACGATAAAATTTTCCGTTAAAGATGCAATTTTATGAGTACTTAATTGGTTGGATGAAAAAAGAATATCTCCATTGTCAGAAATTAGATGCTCACACGTTGTAAAAAAAGGTTTGTTTTTATCAAAACCTCTTTGAATGTTAACCGTTGTTTTTTTTGTAAATTTTTTAAGATTTTTATCGATACATGTTATAGAGTCCCAATTATTTTCAGAAAAAATTTGAGTTAAATTATCAATAATTTCTTTATTAGAAATACAGTAAAGAAATTTACCACCTTTAGAAATAAAATTATGTACAAAAGCATCATCCAATGACAAATTGACCTTTTCGTCTTCAGGTGAATTTTCTTGTTGGATTTCTTTATTACTAAATAGTTTTTTAAAAAAACTCATTCAAAAAAATTAATTTTTGTTTTCCTCTATTGTTTTTTCTTTCTTTTTTTTCGGAGTTTTTACCTCTTCCTTTGTTTTTGGAAGTTGTTCCTCTTCAAAAGGTCTCTTTCCAAAGATCTTTATCAAATCATCTTTAAAGATAACTTCTTTTTCTAACAGTAATTCAGCGAGTGTCGTTAACTTTTCTTTATTTTTATCAAGAATTTTAATTGCTCTTTGGTACTGTAATTCTATCATTTTAGAAATTTCTTCATCAATAGTTTTTGCAGTATTTTCACTGTAAGGTTTTACAAACGAGTCGTTTCCAGAAGAATCATAATAGGTGATATTACCAACTTTATTATTTAAACCATATACGGTCACCATGGCTCTTGCTTGTTTCGTGACTTTCTCTAAGTCACTCAACGCTCCAGTTGAAATTTTATTAAAGATTATTTTTTCAGCAGCTCTACCACCAAGAGTCGCACACATTTCATCTAACATTTGTTCTGTCTGTACAATCATTCTTTCTGCTGGAAGATACCAAGCTGCTCCCAAACTTTGACCTCTTGGAACTATGGTTACTTTTACTAAAGGCGCCGCATGCTCCAGCATCCAACTTACGGTTGCATGACCAGCTTCATGAAATGCGATCGTCTTTTTCTCTTTAGGAGTAATAACTTTGTTTTTCTTTTCTAACCCCCCAACAATTCTATCAACTGCATCTAGGAAGTCTTGATGATGTATTGATTTTTTGTTTCCTCTTGCAGCAATTAATGCTGCTTCATTACACATATTTGCGATATCAGCTCCAGAAAATCCAGGAGTTTGTTGGGCTAGAAATTCTAGATTAACGTCATTAGATAATTTTAAAGGTTTTATATGTACTTCAAAAATTTCTTTTCTTTCTATTATTCCAGGAAGATCTACGTAAATTTGTCTATCAAAACGTCCTGCTCTCATCAAAGCTTTGTCTAAAACATCTGCTCTATTTGTAGCTGCGAGAACAATGACATTTGTATCAGTACCAAAACCATCCATTTCAGTTAACAATTGGTTTAATGTATTTTCACGTTCATCATTACCTCCGGTCATACTATTCTTCCCTCGGGCTCTTCCAATCGCATCAATTTCATCAATAAAAATAATTGAGGGTGATTTTTGTGCTGCCTGTTTAAATAAATCTCTAACTCTAGAGGCTCCAACTCCAACAAACATTTCAACAAAATCTGATCCAGATAATGAAAAGAAAGGAACTTCTGCTTCACCCGCAACGGCTTTTGCTAGTAATGTTTTACCAGTCCCTGGAGGACCAACTAATAATGCTCCTTTTGGTATCTTTCCTCCTAAAGAGGTATATTTTTCTGGACTTTTAAGGAAATCAACAATTTCTTGTACTTCTTCTTTTGCTCCCTCCAAACCTGCAACATTCTCAAAGGTTGTTTTAACCTTGGTATCTTTGTCAAATAATTTAGCTTTAGATTTTCCTATGTTAAAAATCTGACCACCGCCACCACCTGCTCCTCCTCCTGACATTCTTCTCATAAAAAAAATCCATATGGCAATTAAAAGAATAAATGGTAAAAACCCAACAATAGATTCGAAAAAACTTCCTCTAGTATCTGAGTCAACATCAAAGTCTAAGTTTTTACTTGTTTTATATTGATTTAATTTGTTTTCAAAATTTTGCAAATCTCCAAAGTTATATTGAAATAAAGGAGTTCCTATTCTAAAAAATGGAGATGTAGTCTGTTGTTTGTAGTCTTTTTTTGACTGAGCTTCTTTTTTGATATATATTTCAGCGATATTTTTATTGATGATTAGTATGTTACTAACATCATTAGATTCTAAAATTTTATAGAATTTGTTTGTTGAAATCTTCTTAGTAGTTATTGAGGAATCATTAAAAAAACTAATTCCTAAAACAGCAACAAATATAGCGCCGTAAATCCAGTACATGTTGAACTTGAATTTAGGGACATTTGGTGTTGAATTTTTATTCTTTTCCTTCATCTATCCTTTTATTAAACAGGGTTAATTTTAGTTATTTTTGCATCTCCCCAGAGGCTTTCTAAGTCATAGAAGTCCCTTATATGCTTTTGAAAAATATGAACAACTACATTTACATAATCCATTAAAACCCATTCTGAATTATTTTTTCCTTCTATGTGCCATGGTTTATCTTTTAGTTCTTTACTTACTGTTTTTTGAACAGATCCAGATATGGCATTTACCTGAGTGTTAGAATTCCCTGAGCAAATAATAAAATATTCACATACAGTATTGTCTATATCTCTTAAATCTATTAATTGAATATCCTCTCCCTTTACATCATCAATCCCTTTGAGGATAACAGATATCAAATTATCTGCACTTACTGGTTTTTTTGTCATTAATAATTTTTAATTTCAACAAAGTTATTGTTTTTTTACGACTATATTGCGTACAATTAAATAGTTTACTTTTTCTTTAACAATTGAAATTAATCAAACTTAATGCCATCGATTCTACGAATTCTTTTTTAAAAGAATTAGCACAGAATTCAACACTTGAACAATTCACTGTAGCGGTTACAAATAATCAAACTTCTGGTCGTGGGCAAATCAATAATTCATGGAAATCTGAACCTTATAAAAACTTGACATTCAGTGTGTTTACTCCCTTAGAAAACGTACAAATAAAACACCAGGCATTTTTAAATTTTGCTGTTTCATTAGCTATTTATGATGCTCTCATATCCTTATCTATTCCAAACCTATCTATCAAGTGGCCAAACGACATATTGTCAGACAACCTTAAAATATGTGGAATTCTTATTGAAACTACTTTTTTGAAACAAAGAATAAAAAATACAATTATTGGAATTGGTTTAAATGTGAATCAAGAAAAATTTTCAAAAAAATTATCAAACGCCTCTTCTTTAAAAATAATTATGAAAAAGAATTTTGATCTCGAAATATTGATGAATGCTATTATAAAAAGAATTAAATCTAGATTTTCTTTAATAGAAAAAGGCAACATTGAAAAAATTTATGAGGATTACCATGAGGTCTTATATAAAAAAGGAACTCCAATTACATTCTTTCATAAAGAAAAAGAATTCTATTTCATGGGAATAATTATAGGTGTCTCTTATGTAGGAAATTTACAAATAAAACTAGAGGATAATACTATTCTAGAATACGGTATTAAAGAAATTTCCTTTGCTAAAGTTTAGCAATGTTTTGCGTAAGAGTGTCAATAAAACTTGTCAATGGTTTTTTTACCATCATGGCCATCATTGGATTAAAGTCTCCTTCAAATTGTAATTGAACATCACTGGAGTTTTCAGAATTACCAGAAATATTTGCTTGTAATGAGAAAGATAATTTACTACTAGCCGCCCTTAAGCTTATTTTTGAATGCTCTATACAATTATCTAGAATCAATCGTATTTCTGGCATTCCTTTTAAAGCAAATAAAAAAGAGTCACCATCAACCTCAAATTTTTCTATACTCTTTGGCATCAGTTGCTCAAAATTCTCTAAAGACATAAAAAAATGATAGATATCTTGGGAAGACTTTCTTACTGTTACTTTTGATCCTTCTATATTCATACGATTAAATTTTCCAATTCTCTGGGCTTTCTCTCCAATCAGATAATGTGTTCTGTTCCTTTTCAGTGATATATTGGTTATCTACAGCTTGTTCTAAAAGATAAAAATAGTTACTTAAAGTAGTTAATTCAATTTTATTTTGAATGAAGTTTTCTGATGCAATATCAAAACCATAAGAGAAAATAGCAACCATTCCTTTTACATCTGATCCTGCCTCTTTTAGTGCTTTAACAGCATTTAAACTACTTTTTCCAGTACTTATTAAGTCTTCAATAACAACGACTCTTTGATCTTTTTCTAAATGGCCTTCTATTTGATTTTTACGGCCATGGCTTTTTGGCTCTGGTCTTACGTAAATAAAGGGAACTCCTAATTCTTGAGCGACTAAAATTCCAATTGCGATGGCACCTGTGGCAACTCCAGCTATTACATCTGGTTTTCCATATTTTGATTCTACAATTTTTGCAATCTCCTGTTTGAGGAATAAACGAACGTTAGGATAAGAAAGAGTAACTCTATTATCACAATAAATTGGCGATTTCCATCCTGATGCCCAAGTATATGGTTCTGAAGGGTTTAGCTTTATAGCCTTTACTTGAAGCAATAATTCAGCGGTTTTTTTTGCTGTATCTTTGTGTAAAATCATATTCGCAAATGTATAAAGTTTTTATCAATGATAAACCAATTATTTTCACAGATTCTTTGTTTGTGGAAAGTGATTTTAATTTTCAAAATTACAAAAACACCGTCATTTCAGAAATCATTCATAAGTTACAAAAAGGATCAATAAAAGGTATTGTTCTTTTTTGTATGAACCTTCAGGAATCTTGGAACAATTTTAAAAGTCACTTTAAAGTTACTTGTGCTGCTGGTGGTCTAGTAATGAATGAAAAGAAAG
>CATISV010000173.1 GCA_949541125.1 Flavobacterium sp. SCGC AAA160-P02 | reverse complement strand
CTTTGCATCATGTAAATCTATATTTTGCTTATAATGATGGGTTATAACTTCTGCAATCCCTCTAGCAGCTGTAGATAATACTTCGTCTGCCTTAGAAAAACCTGCTTTAAAGCCTAAGTTTCCATATACCTCTCTTAACTTATTATTATTAATAACAATTAAAGAATCTACGTTACCACGTAATTGATCAATCCCAATTTGTGCTTGTTTTGATCGCATTCTTCCTTCAAACTGAAATGGCATAGTAACAATTCCCACAGTAAGAATATCCATATCCTTTGCAATTTTAGCGATAATTGGTGCCGCTCCTGTTCCAGTTCCACCTCCCATTCCAGCAGTGATAAATATCATTTTTGTTTGAGTATTCAACATCTGTTGAATTTCTTTAATACTTTCTTTAGCCGCTTGTTCTCCTATTTCAGGATTTGCTCCAGCTCCAAGGCCCGAGGTCAAATTAGCTCCTAATTGAATTTTATTAGGTATTGGACTATTTTCCAATGCTTGTGCATCTGTATTACAAATGACAAAATCTACCCCTTTGATGTCTTGCCGAAACATATGATTTACAGCATTACTACCTCCTCCTCCAACTCCAATGACTTTTATTGTGTTGGATTGTGATTTGGGCATGTCAAATAAAATATTATCTAATTCTGTATTCATGTAACTTTTCTATTTTGGTTGTTTTATTATTCTGCATTGTCTAAAAATTCTTTCAATCCATCCGTGAATTTTTCAAAGAAAGATTTCTTTTTAGATGGTGGTGTTTTTTCTATCTCTATATCTTCTTGATTTTCAACTTCAGTATCAAGGTCTTCTTTTTCCTCTGTCTGATGGTTTTCTAAACCTTCCATCAATAAGCCAACTGCTGTTGCATAAGATGGACTAGACAACCCATCATCTGAATCACCGGCCAGATGTTCATTTGGATAACCAATTCTGGCATCCATTCCTGTGATATACTCTACAAGTTGTCTTAAGTGCTTTAACTGAGATCCTCCACCAGTTAAAACTATCCCTGCAATTAGTTTTCCTTTTTGGGTCTCGTGACCGTAATTTTTAATTTCTAAATAGACATGCTCTATTATTTCCTGAACTCTAGCATGAATAATTTTTGAAAGATTTTTAAGTGTAATTTCTTTGGGTTCTCTTCCTCTTAATCCAGGAATAGAAACAATTTCGGTTTCTTTATTTTCTCCTGGCCAAGCAGATCCAAATTTTATTTTTAATAGTTCAGCTTGCTTTTCTATAATCGAACATCCTTCTTTTATGTCTTCTGTGATAACATTTCCTCCAAAAGGAATCACAGCTGTATGACGAATAATTCCGTCTTTAAAAATCGCTAAATCTGTTGTTCCACCACCAATATCAATTAAAGCGACACCTGCTTCTTTTTCTTCCTGACTTAAAACAGCGGATGCAGATGCTAATGGTTCTAGAGTAATATCAGATAAATCTAGGCCTGCACTTTTCACACATCGACCAATATTTCTTATCGATGAAACTTGTCCAACAACAACATGAAAATTAGCTTCTAATCTTCCTCCATACATCCCGATTGGTTCTTTTATATCCGCCTGACTATCCACTTTAAATTCTTGTGGCAACACATGAATAATTTCCTCGCCAGGTAACATGACCAATTTATGTACTTGATTTACTAAATTCTCAATATCATTTTCATTAATTACTTCATCTGCATTAGACCTAGTTATATAATCACTATGATGTAAACTTCTAATATGTTGCCCTGCAATACCAACAACAACATTTTCGATCTTCTTACCAGAAATACTTTCTGATTCATCTACAGCTTGTTGAATGGATTGTATTGTTTGTGTAATATTACTTACTACACCCCTTTTTACTCCTAAACTTTTGGCTTTACCTATCCCTAAAACTTCTAATTTTCCGTATTCATTTTTACGTCCAACCATCGCTACAATTTTTGTTGTACCGATATCTAAACCTACAGCTATTATATTATTTTCCATCACTATTATTTTACACCAACAACTTGATTGTGATACTTAATGTTTATGGTTTTGTATTTATATATTGTACTATCTAAAAACACCTTATTGTAGAATGCCTTTAACTTTTTAATTTTTCCGTCAATATCTGTTAACTTACCGAATTCAATTTTATAATTTCCACTTCTTACACTCATTATGTATTCCTTATTGGGTTTCAAATGAATACCAATAATCTCTTTTTGCAAAAAAACATCATCTGTTATTTTGATTAATAATTCTATTACCTTTTGCAAATCCTCGTCATCTTGAACACCAGTAATCAAAGGAACTCTTGCCGAGTAATTTTGTGAGAGAGGAACTTTTACTAATTCTAAATCAATATAATAAGATGTATTATTTGTCATTATTCTCGCTATGGGTTGCCTTTGTTTAATTGAGGCAATTAGCTTACCATCAATTGTCATAAATAGAGATGCTTTTTCTATATATGGATGTTTTAAAACCTGCTCCTCCAACTTATATAAATCTATTACAGATTTTGTTTGTTTTTCTACCCCTTCATTGTTTTGTATTAACAATTTATTAACCATAGATTCTGTTAAGAAAAAAGATTTATTTATATCTAATTGAACATCTATTTCATTAATGATTTTTTGTGCATTCCTGTTATTTGAAAAACCATATAAAAACCCCATAGAGACTAGTAAAATCAATAGTAAAATAAATTTTATGGTTTGTTTTAGTTTCATACTTTTTCTACAGATAATAACTCATTTTTAACTTCTTCAATCATCATTCCAATATCTCCTGCTCCTAACATTGCTACAATTGTAGCCTCTGAATTTTTAATATCTTTTACCAAATTTTGTCTTTTAGTAATTTTTTTATTCTTGTGAGTGATTTTTTCCAAAAGCCAAGAAGAAGTAACTCCTTTGATTGGTAATTCTCTTGCTGGATAAATGTCTAATAAAAATAATTCATCAAACCTTGATAAAGCTGTTGCAAAATCGTCTATAAAATCTCTAGTTCTCGAAAATAAGTGAGGTTGAAAAAAAACAGCATTTTTTTGCTTAGGATACATCTCTTTTATAGACTCATATATGGCATTAATTTCTGTTGGATGATGCGCATAATCATCAATTAGAGTTAATACTTCGGATTTAATTTTATAAGAAAAACGTCTTTCAACTCCTTTAAAAGTTTGCAATGATTTTTTAATGTTTTCTAGGGGTACTCCATAACAATCTGCCATCGCTAATGCTGCCAAGGCATTCATTAGATTGTGTTTTCCTGGTAATGAAAATTTAATTTCTTGAATGGAATTATTTGGTGTTATAACATCAAAAATATAGTTTCCATTCTTAACAAGAATATTGGTAATTTGATAATCTGCTTTTT
>CATISV010000172.1 GCA_949541125.1 Flavobacterium sp. SCGC AAA160-P02 | reverse complement strand
TGAATAATTTCTTGCTGAATAAAACTAGACCCGTGACAGGATATTTCAACCACATTTTCTCCAGTGTAAGAACGTGGATTTTTAAAAATTGAGACTAAAACTTGATCGATAATTTGATCCTTATTAACGATATGTCCCAGATGAACTGTGTGCGAATGTTGGTTTTTTAAAACTTTTTTATTCACGGCTATAAAATATTTGGAGACTATTTCAATAGCATCTTTACCAGAGATTCTAATTACTGAAATGGCTCCAATACCAGAGGGAGTAGCTAAAGCGATGATAGAATCGTTTTGAATCATGCTACAAATATACAATGTTCAGACAGTATCAAGAATAATCAAAGTCAATTAGTTTTTTGACCTAAGATTCTTTTTTAAAAAGTGCCATTAGTAGTTTGTATGAAGATTAGCCGTGAATTGTAGCTTTCTTTCCTCTATTTTTCATCATTTCAGCTTCAAAAGCTAGGAGGTTTTTCCATTTTTTATCGACAATTTCTCTGTCCATGTACTTTCTTGCATATCTTAAAAATAATGTATAATGATTTGCTTCAGAAATCATTAAATCTCTGTAAAATTTTGAAAGTTCTTCATCCTCCATATTTTCAGAAAAAACCTTAAATCGTTCACAACTTCTAGCTTCAATTAATGCAGCTACAAGCAATCTATTAATTAGAGCTATTGTTCTATCTTTGGTTTTTGGAAAAAAACCTTGCAATGATTTCGCATAGTCATTATGCTGTTCCCTTCCTAAAACAAAACCTCTTTTTATCATCAATTGATGTACCATTCTAAAATGTTCTAATTCTTCAATAGCAATATCACTCATATCTTTAACAAGTTCTGTCTCCTCAGAATAATTAATAATAATAGAAATGGCATTTGCTGAAGCCTTTTGTTCTGCAAATGCATGATCTGTAAGTATTTGTTGTAAATTATCTTTGGCGATTTCTACCCATGAAGTTGTTGTTTCAAATTGAAGTCCTAACATTATATAATAATTTGTTTTAATTGGTTTTATAGTATTCTCTTCTATAGAACCAATTGTTATGTTGTTTTTGCATTTAGGATGGTAGCCAATTCTTTGGCATACTCTATAAATGCAATTGTTTCATCTGTCCTAGCCAATTTAATTTTATCAAAAATAACGATTGCTTCACCATTGCTTTCTAAATGATAAATTTGATGATTTTCGAAAAATCGAATGATTTCATCTGTAAAAAAAGCTCGAATTTTAGATTCATTATTACCCATAAGCAGGAACTTTTTTGAAAAATCTGGATACATTTCAAAATCAATGTCTTTATAGCCAGTAAAAGCCATTACCTTATCAAATATTTTTCCTAACACCCCTTCTTTTTCCATAGAGAAAATGGGTATTTTTTTATTTAATTTTAAAACCATTAAAGTCGTATTAAATGTCTCAGCTGTAAAAGCCTGACCTTCACTGAATATTACATCTGCAATTTCCCAAGATATATTTAGATCTTCAAATGTTCCTTTAAGACAATTGTATTTACGTTCAATGGGTCTAATTTCGAAAAAGTGAAACTTCTTTAGATATGTCGTATTCCAATCAACCTGACTAGTGTATTGATAATCATTTTCAGTTGCTAAATTTTGTAATCGTTTTTGCCTTTGCGATAATTTTACCTTTGAACTTGTCAAACAGATTTTTAAAGCCCTATTGTAATTAGACGATGAAACATGGGAATCTAATCCAGTTATAAAGACCTTTCCACCTGCAGCCCTCTGTGTCTTTAAGTATTCAACCAGGTAGTCCATATAAGTCATACCTACCAATCTTGTTTCTGATAAATCAATATTGACATCTGATCCCGAAGGAATTTGAGCCACTAGTTTGTCGACTTTTAAGACACCTAAAAAATTTGCAATCCCTCTAATTTTTAAATCGAAACTGTCATCTGGTTGTTTCACCAATTTTGTACCTGAGTTATAGACCATTTTAAAAAATTGTGGGATAGACACCTTCGCCAATAACATATGAGTGATCAGTGCCAACAATAATCCACCGAGTAAACCAACTAATAAATTGGTGTAAAGGGTTAAAATCATGGTCCCAAGAAAGAAAATTAGTTGCTCTGTTCCTTGATTGTATGCTTGTTTGAAGACCGCTGGTGATGCCAATTTAAATCCAGTATATACAAGTAAAATAGCAAAAGCACATAGTGGTACTTGTCTCATTATTGGGCTTAATAACACAATAAAAAGTAGTAATAAAAGCCCCTGATACATATTAGACCACTTTGTCTTGGCACCATTGTGGATATTTACGGTACTTCGAATAATCACAGCAATGATTGGCAAGCCTCCAATCAAACCAGCTACCACGGTACTCAATCCAATACCTGTTAAATCTTTATTTAAATCTGTCTTTCTTTTGTAAGGGTCAATTTTGTCAACTGCTTTTGCAATTGCTAAGGATTCAATACTTGTTATAATTAAAATAGAAAATACGGTTGTCCAAAATTCAATGGTATTAATTTTACTGAAGTTAGGGTGCATTATTGAATCCATAATCGTATCTGGAATGTCTAATAATAGGTGAGGACCCACATCATAGGCTTTTCCAAAGAACGAAAGTGTTTGTTGGTCAAAGAAATTGAAGATGTAGACAAAAGGAATGGAAATAGCAATGACCCACATGGGTGCAGGTAAAAGATGAAAAAAACGGTAACTAATTTTAGAATAAAACAATAATAAAAGTAGTCCTATCAAAGCAATAATCAATACAAATGGATTTGCTTTGGGTAAATATACAACCGCATCGATGAGGTTTTGTATAATGCTTGGACTATCAGAATGCGTGCCCATCGCAACATGAATCTGTTTTGCAAATATGATAATTCCAATAGCTGCCAGAATGCCATGAATCACGGATGTATGGAAAATATCCGCTAATCGACCTAATTTCAGTAATCCTAATAACATTTGGATTGCACCTGAAACAACCACTGCTGCCAAAACATAATTAAAAGCTTGGCCTGAACCATCATCCATTAATGCTATACCCAAAAGTATGACACCTATAACTCCTTTGGCAGGTCCATTGACAGAAATATGACCACCCCGATAAAGGGTTGTAACTACCCCACCAACAATTGCGGAAAAGATACCTGACATCGCAGGTGCTCCGGCTGCCAGAGCAATACCTAATGAAAGTGGTAAAGCAATTAGTGCGACACTCACTGCAGCAATTAAATCACTTTGCCAATTTTCAATTAATCCCTGAATACCTTTTTTGGGTGTAGTTTCCATTTATTTAACTATCTGGTGGTTTATAAATTTTAACCTAAACAGCTAAAATAGTAAATATTCGTAATTATTTGAATGACCAGGAAGAGCTTTTAAAATTAATGTTAAATATTTTTACTCTGGAAGAATCTTATTTAATATCATTTGACAATACAATATTTTCTCTATCAAGAAAAAAACACGAATTTTAACTTTAGGTATATTTTTAATTTTAGTATTTTAATAGCCTAAAATCGAACCTCAACGAACTATGTTAGAATTAGCAGGAATTATTATTTTGGGAATATTTGCGCAATGGTTTGCATGGAGATTTAAAATACCAGCCATCCTGCCTTTAATTTTGATAGGTCTTTTGGTAGGGCCCATCGCTGCAGAGTTTCTAACAGATGATCATTCTAAATATATAGAACCTATCTGGAACGGAACCAAAGGTCTTTTCCCAGGAGACGGCCTTTATTACTTTGTATCATTGGCAATTAGTATTATACTTTTTGAAGGGGGACTCACTCTTAAAAGAGATGAAATAAAAAATGTTGGTCCGGTAATTACCAAGCTTATTACTTTAGGTTCTGCAGTTACTTTTGTTGGTGCCGGTGTTTTAGCACATTTTATTTTTGGTTTAGGATGGGAATTATCATTTCTATTTTCAGGGCTAATTATTGTAACTGGACCGACCGTAATTACGCCAATTCTTAGAAATATTCCATTAAAAAAAGATGTATCTACAGTGTTAAAGTGGGAGGGTATTTTAATTGATCCTATTGGAGCTTTGGTAGCGGTTTTGGTATTCGAATTTATTAGTGTTGGTGGGGGAAGTGGTTTTACAAAAACTGCACTAACTGAATTTGGAAAGATTTTACTTTTTGGAACTTCCTTTGGATTCACATTTGCCCATGCGTTAACCTTTGTAATTAATAAAAAATGGATTCCTCATTATCTGATGAATGTTGTTTCATTATCTACAGTATTACTTGTTTTTGTTGAATCTGAGGTGTTTGCTCACGAATCTGGTCTATTGGCAGTCGTAGTGATGGGAATGGTATTAGGAAATGGAAAATTAAAAAACCTTAATGAACTATTATATTTTAAAGAATCGTTAAGTGTTTTATTAATTTCTATCTTATTTATTCTTCTAGCCGCTAATATTAATATGGAAGATTTAATGCTTTTGTATAGTTGGAAAACGGTCGTTTTATTTGTTTTTGTTGTTTTTGTTATTAGACCCTCTGCTGTATTTTTAAGTACTTATAAATCGAATTTAAAACTTAATGAAAAATTATTTATAAGTTGGGTAGGCCCCAGAGGAATTGTTGCTGCAGGAATTGCATCACTTTTTGGTAGTAAATTATTAAAACAAGGTATTGAAGGAGCTGAATACATTACTCCTTTGGTCTTTATGATTGTTTTAGGAACTGTTTTATTAAATGCAACAACGGCTCGTTTATTTGCTAAAATTGTTGGTGTATTTTTGAAAAATTCTGATGGAATTTTAATTGTTGGAGCTTCAAAATCATCAAGACTTATAGCTCGATATTTAAAAGATTTTGGAAAAAGGGTTGTTTTGATAGATGCGAATAAATTATTTATTGAACAATCAAACAAAGCAGGTCTTGAAGCTTATGAAGTAAATGTATATGATGATGATTTAACAGACAATATAGAATTAAATGATATTGGGTATTTAATAGCCATGACAGGGAGTGATGCTGTAAATAATTATGCTTTTAAAAATTTATCAAAAGTTTTTGGAGACCATGGAGCCTTTCGTCTAATTAGTTCAGAAGAAGTAAAGTCAGAAAATTTCGATCAAAAACATCAATATTTTACCCCTAAAGATGATTATATCAATTTAAGTGAAGCGGTAAGGGATTATCCAAAAATACATGAAATATTACTTCATTCTGAGGATGAATTCAAAACCAATCTCGAAAAAATTCACAGGAAATTACAATCAATTCCATTATTTATAAAAACAAATAACAATATTTACTTATTATCAGAAATTGAGTCTAAAGAAATCTCTATTGAAAATGCCACTTTAGTTTATATAGGAGACAAAATATAACTTACTTTACAAGTCTAACTCGAATGTGTCTTTCAATTTTTGAAGTAAGGGGTTTTTTTCTTTTAATTTTATGTATTTCTCACCTGGGGTATAGGCATACTTTTTTTCTTCTGTTTCATTAACAACTATTTCAATTTTAACACCAAAGTTATTGAGTGACTCTTGCACGTATTTTAGTAGTTTTGGTTTCCCTTGTTTTAGTTGTTCTTTCATCAAATTGTTTGGAAGTACAAATTGAATATCAAAACCTTTTTGTAAAGAGGGTGGGTTCGTTGCAAGAATGGATGCCATATTTTTTTGACCTTCTTTGAGCAATATTTTTTGATAATTTTTCCAAGTACTTAACAATTCCTTTTCAGTGAAAGTATCTTTTGGATGATTGTCGTCTGTTAGTTCAATACTGTTTTTTATTTCTTCCTTTATCTTTTGTACACTTTTTAGAGAAAGTGAACTACTTCTTCTCTCTACATCCTTTAGAAATGTAGGTTTTGGAATTTTAGGCTGAATGATCTTAGATTTATTAACCAACTCTTTTGAGGCCTCTTTTATAATTTTTTTAGGCTGTTTTTTTCCTTTATTTGAAGGAGATAATGACGTGAAAAAAGTAGCTGGAATTATGAAGTTAGGAGACTTTTTTTTTTCTCCATTAAAAGTAATAGAGGCAATTTGCATTAATGTTAATTCAACGATTAGCCTTTTATTTTTACTGGCTTTATAATTTAAATCACAAAGGTTTGCTTTTTCTATGGATTGAATTAGGAAAGAAATAGAAGTTTTAGTCGACTGTTCTATATACTTTTTCTTGGCCTTGTCACCAACCTCTAGTAAGTCAATAGTTCCGTTGTCTTTTGCTACTAAGAGATCTCTAAAATGAGAAGCCAGTCCGTTGATGAAATGATGACCTTCAAACCCCTTTGATAAGATTGAGTTAAAGTTATTTAACACATCAGGGATTTTATTTTCTAATAATAAATCTGTCATTTCAAAATAGCTCTCATAATCTAAAACATTCAGATTTTGAGTAACCGCCTCACGGGTTAATTTTTTACCAGAAAAACTAATAACCCTATCAAAAATAGAGAGAGCATCTCGCATAGCACCATCTGCTTTTTGAGCGATGATATGTAGGGCATCATCATCTGCAATAATTTCCTCCTTTTCAGCTATTTTTTTTAGATAGTTTTTTGCATCTAATACGGTAATCCGTTTGAAGTCAAAGATTTGACAACGAGATAAAATTGTTGGAATGATTTTATGTTTTTCTGTTGTAGCTAAAATAAAAATTGCGTGCTCTGGAGGCTCTTCCAGTGTTTTTAAAAATGCATTAAAAGCAGCTTGAGATAACATATGAACTTCATCAATAATATAGACTTTATATGTTCCGGTTTGAGGAGGAATTCTAACTTGATCCGTTAAACTTCTTATATCATCTACAGAATTGTTTGATGCTGCATCCAATTCAAAGATATTAAAAGCAAAATCCTCATTATTTGTATTGGTATCTTCTTGATTTATTTTCTTAGCAAGAATTCTAGCACACGAAGTTTTACCAACACCTCTTGGTCCTGTAAATAATAGAGCTTGGGCAAGGTGATTATTTTTTATAGAATTTTCTAGGGTATTAGTAATGGCTTTTTGACCAACAACGTCCTCAAAATTTTGAGGTCTGTATTTACGCGCAGAAACTATAAAATGCTCCATTTATATGCTTATCTTTGTATAACAAATGTAAGTATCTAGCTGTGTATTTACAATATGGTTTCTTAACAAAATACTAAAGTTGTAAACAAATTGTAGGGAATCATTAAATTTACGGTTTCATAAGAAAAATAATATAAAAAATGAAATACAATACTTTTACTAAAACATTGTTATTGTTTGTTTCCTTCATAATTATTTCTTACGCTTTTTCTAAGGTAGTGGATACAAATGATAATGAAATTCATCAATTCAATAAAGAAGATAAAATAGCTTATTTTGCAAGTGGTTGTTTTTGGTGTGTAGAAGCTATATTTGAGAGTATAGAGGGGGTTAGTGAGGTAGTTTCTGGTTATGCAGGTGGACATACCAATAATCCTACATACCAATCCATTGGAACAGGAAGAACTGGCCATGCAGAAGCTGTAGCGGTATTTTATGACCCCGAAAAAGTAAGTTTTAAAACATTAGTTGATGTGTTTTTTGGATCCCATAACCCTACAACCAAAAATGGTCAGCATCCAGATTATGGAAGTCAATATAGATCGATTGCTTTTTATACTAATAATGAAGAAAAAAGAATTATAGAATCAGCGATAGAGAAATTAAATAAAGAGGTTTATAAGGGGAGTATTGTTACAGAAGTAACTCCGCATACCGTATTTTATAAAGCAGAAGAATATCATCAAAACTATGAAAAACGAAATCCTAACGATCGTTATGTGAAAAATGTTTCAATACCAAGGTTAAACCGATTTAAGAAAAAATTTCCTGAAATTTTAAAAAATAAATTATAAAAAAACACTTCTAATTAGTAATGTTTTTTTAAGTTATTCATATATTTTTTCATATAGTTCTTTGTACATTTCTTTAATCACCTCCCGTTTCATTTTCATAGTAGGAGTTAGGTGTCCAAGATCAATAGACCATTCCTCGGGTGTTAATTCAAAACGTTTTATTTGCTCCCATTTTCCAAAGTTTTTGTTACATTCATCTACTTCTCTTTGAATTCTATCAATGACAATTTGAGATGTGGAAATTTCTTCACAAGATGTTCCAATGTCATGGTTCTTTCTATCGATCCAATCTTTTATAAAAACAAAGTTTGGCTGAATTAGTGCTGCTGGCATTTTTTCACCTTCACCTATAACCATTATCTGCTCTATAAATCGAGATTGCTTTAATTCTCCTTCTAACAGTGGAGGAACAACATATTTACCACCAGAGGTTTTAAACATTTCTTTTGTTCTACCTGTTATTTTTAAGAATCCATCTTTACAAATTTCCCCTTTATCTCCAGTATGAAAATATCCGTCTCTAATAACCTCAGCAGTTTTTTCAGGATTTTTGTAATATCCTTTCATAATATTAGGCCCTTTTGCCAAAATTTCACCATTTTTTGCAATTTTCACTTTCACGTTGTCAATTATTCTTCCAACAGTTCCAATTTTAAAACCAAAATTATCTTGACTATTTACCGAAATTACAGGCGAGGTTTCAGTCAATCCATATCCTTCCATGATTGGCATTTCAGCAGCAGCAAAAAAACGTGCTAACCTTGATTGAAGAGGAGCACTTCCCGATACCATTAAATCGAGTCTACCACCCAAAGTTTCTTTAATTTTTGATAAAATTAATTTACGAGCAATTTTTAATTTTTGTTCATACCACCATCCATTAGCACCATATGGTTCGTAGTCTAGAGCCAACTCAATTGCCCAGTAAAATAGTTTTTGCTTTACTCCAGATAGTTCTTCTCCACGGCTATAAATTTTATCAAATACTTTTTCATATAATCTTGGAACTGCTGTCATGATATTGGGCCTTATTTCCTTTAGATTATCACTCATCTTCTCAAGAGATTCAGCAAAATATATTTGTACTCCACAATATTGATATAAGTAGAGTATCATTCGTTCGAAGATATGGCAAACAGGAAGAAAACTTAATGCAATAGACTCTATAGGTTTTAAAGGAACATTTTTTGTGCTTTCCAATACATTTGATACAATATTTCCGTGTGAAAGCATTACTCCTTTTGGTCTTCCAGTAGTTCCAGATGTGTATATTATTGTTGCTAAATCCTCGCTACTGATATTAATTTTTCTTTCCTCAACTTCGTTTTGGTTACTATCATCGTGTCCTAATACTAAAAGTTCTTTCCAATTTTTTTCATTTGGTATATCATCAAAAGTGAAGATTTCTTTTAGCTTGGTTTTTCCTTTAATTTTATTTAGTTTTTCAACAATTTCAATATCAGAAGCAAAGCAATATTTTGCTTCGGAATGTTCCAAAATATACTGATAATCCTCTTTAGAAATTGTTGGATAAATAGGAACATTTTGAGCCCCTACTTGTAAAATTCCTATGTCAACAATGTTCCACTCTGTTCTGTTGGTAGATGATATAACGGCAATTTTATCATTTATATGAATTCCAAGACGCAGGAGTGATCTACTGATGATGTTGGATTTTTTAATATAATCTTCATTAGAGGTTGACACCCATTCATCCCCATATTTTGTAACAAATGTATTCTTTAGGTTGTATTTTTCTTGTGAATAGTAAGGGATATCAAATAATCTTCTAATTTCTTTAGGCATAGGGATAGTGTATATACAGTAGTTATTATTACTGCAAAGTACAAAAAACCACTAGATTTCACAAAAAGACATTTTTGATAACAATTATTTACAGATTGTATATTTTGTTGTACAAATTTTTATGAATTTCTACGATTTTCTTCCTCTTCATTTTAAGGGTTGGAGTCAAATGCCCTGATAGTGGTGTCCATTCTTCTTTGGTAATTTCAAATTCTTTGATTTGCTCCCATTTTCCAAAGTTTTTATTACAAATATTGATTTCTTTTTGAATTCTATTTCTTATCTCATTATCCTTATTCATCGTATTTGTTTCATACCCTTTTCTTTTTGCCCATTCATTTACGAATTCAAAATTAACTTGAATCAAAGCGGCAGGCATTTTCTGTCCTTCACCAATGACCATTACTTGTTCTATAAAACGAGATTTTTTTAGTTCACATTCTAATACTGTTGGAGCGATATATTTCCCACCAGAAGTTTTAAAAATTTCTTTTTTTCGATCTGTAATTGTTAAAAACCCATCTGAATCTAATTCTCCAATATCTCCAGAATGGAGATATCCATTCTTTATCGTTTCTGCAGTTAATTCCTCTCTTTTATAATAGCCTTGCATAACTCCATGACCTTTGATTAAGATCTCACCATCTTTTGCAATTTTAATTTCCACACCTTTTAAAGGTTTTCCAACTGTTCCAATTTTTAATGAGTTGTTTCTCAGGTCATTTAAGGTTGCTCCCGGTGAAGACTCAGTCATTCCAT
>CATISV010000171.1 GCA_949541125.1 Flavobacterium sp. SCGC AAA160-P02 | reverse complement strand
TATCTTGCCATTTGGCAGTATTCTTTTGAATGTTATCTAGCAATTCATTTGATGTCCCCATAAAGTCTACCTTTTTATTTTCAATTTTTGAAGGAGGTTGAACAGAATATGAATATACTGAAAATCCTATAATGGTAATTGCCAAAAGCAAAATAATATTAAACTTATTTTTTTTTGATAAGCGCATAATCCAAAGATATATTAATTCTTTTAGCTATTTTATAACTAACAATTTTAGGAATTTTTATTTTAAAATCTTTAGGTTGAACTTCAAATGATGCATACATCATTAGTTTATTACCCTTTTTTGACAATCTTGCTGTAGTTTCGATTTCTTTTTTGATTCCTCTTATTGTTAACGTTCCTTTAATGGTATATTTTTTTTGTGTATCTGAAAGTTCAGAAAAATTAAAGTTTTTAATATTCCCTTTAAAAGTAGCTTTTGGAAACTTATCGGAATCCATATAATTTTCATTAAAATGTTCTTGCATTAATCCAACTCTGAAGTTAAAAGCTTTTACAAAAAGTAGGCATACAAAATCCCCTGTTTTTAGGTTTACCATCGCTGAGGTACTATTGTTTTTTGCTTCAATGGGTTCAAATGTGTCAACGGAAGCTTTAAATTGAGTAACTCCTGTTCTTGTCCTATACTTTTGGCCAAATATTGGGATGCTTATAAAGAGTAATAATAAAAAGAATGTTTTTTTCATTTTTATTAATTTTCTAAGTAGCCGTCAATGGCCCATTGTTCGATGATTGCAATTAAGTTAGGAGCCATAAGACCACTTTGAGGCATTGGGTTTGAAACACTATTAATACTCATTAACAGATTCCCATTTTCAGTTGCATTTCTTACGTTGGTATACCCCTCTAAATTTACCCCTCCTGCAGCAAAATTTCCCGCATGACATGGTAAGCAATTATTCGTAATAATAATATTTACATCGGCATCAAAAGTTACACGCTCAGTGATTACGACTTCTTCTATTGTGGCTGTTGAGCAGCTAGATAATGATATCATAATAATCATTAATGCAAACTGAAAAATATTTTTTTTAAAAAATCTTAATATTAATGTCAAAATAACTTTAGATATTATAAATTATAATAACAAATCTCTTGTTTAGTTCATTAATTTGGAGTTAATTTTTTGTTAAACGTAACATAATCAATGTATTTGTTAAATACTAAACCACAAGTTATTAATTGTTTTAAAAGGGATCCTTATGTTAGTATATTTAACTTTGCCTGCCTTTTCAATTAACGTATATTTGCAATCGATTTCAGAAACTCGAATTAACGAATGAGGAATATTAGAAACTTTTGCATTATTGCACATATAGATCATGGAAAAAGTACGTTAGCTGATCGGTTATTAGATTTCACAGGTTCAGTAACCGATAGAGAAAAACAAAATCAGTTACTAGACAATATGGATTTAGAACGCGAACGAGGAATTACCATAAAATCTCATGCAATTCAAATGGACTATTCTTATAAAGGAGATGATTATATCCTCAATTTAATCGATACTCCTGGTCACGTAGATTTCTCATATGAGGTTTCTAGATCTATTGCTGCTTGTGAAGGTGCCTTACTGATTGTGGATGCGGCTCAAAGTATTCAAGCACAAACAATTTCTAATTTATATTTAGCTCTAGAAAATGATTTAGAAATTATTCCTGTCTTAAATAAAGTAGACTTACCATCTGCTAATCCTGAAGAGGTTACAGATGATATTGTAGACTTATTGGGTTGTGATCCAGAAGATGTAATTCACGCAAGTGGTAAAACAGGTTTTGGTGTAGATAATGTTTTATCGGCGATTATTGATAAAATACCTGCTCCACAAGGAAATCCTGATGCTCCTTTAAAAGCACTAATTTTTGATTCAGTATTTAATTCTTACAGAGGAATTGAAACTTATTTTAGAGTCATTGATGGTTCCATTAAAAAGAATCAGCAAATACAGTTTATGGCAACAGGAAAAAAATATGGCGCTGATGAAGTAGGGACTTTAAAGTTAGAACAAGTTGTCAAAAAAGAAATTAGAACAGGAGATGTGGGATATTTAATTACAGGGATTAAAACAGCAAAAGAAGTAAAAGTGGGTGATACCATTACAGATTTTTTAAACCCTACTACCGATACAATTGATGGTTTTGAAGATGTAAAACCGATGGTTTTTGCAGGGATTTACCCCGTAGATACTGAAGATTATGAAGAGTTGCGTAATTCTATGGAAAAACTCCAATTAAATGATGCCTCATTGGTTTTTCAACCTGAAAGTTCTGCAGCATTGGGTTTTGGTTTTCGATGCGGGTTTTTAGGTATGCTCCACATGGAAATTATTCAAGAACGTTTGGAGCGTGAGTTTAATATGACAGTGATTACAACAGTTCCCAATGTATCGTACCATGCATTTACAAGAAAAAACATCAATGATATTATCATTGTAAATAATCCATCAGATTTACCAGATCCTTCAAAATTAGATAGAGTTGAAGAACCTTTTATTAAAGCATCGATTATTACAAAGTCCGATTTTGTTGGCCAAGTAATGAGTTTATGTATTGAAAAAAGAGGTCAAATTGTAAATCAAACTTATTTAACTACTCAAAGGGTTGAACTAATTTTTGACATGCCTTTAGCTGAAATTGTTTTTGATTTTTATGATCGCTTAAAAACAGTTTCTAAAGGATATGCCTCCTTTGATTATCATCCAATAGGACTGCAAAAATCAAAACTAGTAAGAGTGGATATGTTATTGAATGGACAACCTGTTGATGCCCTTTCTGCCCTATTACATGCAGATAATGCCTATACTATTGGAAAGAGGATTTGTGAAAAATTAAAAGAACTCATTCCTCGTCAACAATTTGATATTCCTATTCAGGCAGCTATAGGGTCAAAAATTATCGCTCGTGAAACTGTAAAAGCTTTACGTAAAGATGTCACTGCCAAATGCTATGGTGGAGATATTACAAGAAAACGTAAATTGTTAGAAAAACAAAAGAAAGGGAAGAAAAGAATGCGTCAGGTAGGAAATGTAGAAATTCCACAACAAGCATTCATGGCTGTCTTAAAATTAAATGATTAATCTGGAAGATTTTTCTTCTTTAGCAACAAATATTAGTTGCTATTTTGTATTCTATTTTCTTCATCTCGATTGACATCTCTCTTTGATTTTTTCTTTGCAAATTCAGAACCAAAACTGTAGACCAATCTCAATTGTATATTATGTCTAGATTCAATGCTTGTCACATCAGCGACTCCATTTCCGTAGTCTATGTTTCCAACAAAACCTCTATTAAACATCTTACTAAAACCAAGATTCACTTTTAGTTTATCCTCCAAAAACTTTTTGCCAAAAGAAAATTCTAAATCTGCTAACCAATCGACATCAATTTGTCCTTCCAAAGCTCCAGACCCATAGTTCCCACTAATTTCAAAATTAACATCCCAAGGCAATTGATAGTTCGCTTGTAAAAACCAATACAAATTCCATTTATTTAAATCAATGTTGAAGGTTGATGATTGAAAATCAGTATTGGTGACAATGATTCCTGTAAACCCTTCCAGTCCTTTTACAAAATTCACGGGTGCAAACAATCTAAAATTCCAATTTTCATTGTTTTCAACATTCACTTCTTGTTGTCTAATTTGTGCGGTTGTATTGTCTTGCCTGATCAATTCAAAAATAACATCATCGGTTTTACTATAGCCAACAGTAAAAAAAGGCTGTCCTTCGTAGGTAAGGTTGAATTGAAAATTGTTAGTGTAGGATGGGGCTAAATTTGGATTCCCTTCACCAGCAGAAAAAGGATCTAAAAACGTTGCAAATGAGTTCAAACTATTGTAGGATGGTCTCTGGATTCTGTAACTATAGGATACACTAGCTCCCAGAGTTTCTGATAATTCTCTACTGATGGAAGCGCTGGGAAATATTTTTTTGATGGGTCTTTTTTTAACCTCTGTTCTAAGCAGATCATTATCAATAAAGATAGAGGTGCCATCAGTATTGCTGTTCTCATATCTCAATCCTCCTGAAAAAGACCATTTGCCGAAAGAAGTATTTATTTTGGAATACAATGCAAAGATCGTTTCATCAATTAAAAATTCACTACTTTCATCAAGCATTAATTCAAAACTTCCCATATTATTTTTTAAAAAGGATTGCAAATCATTCGTTGTTTTTACATCTGCATATCTAGTTCCAATACTTAGTTTTAGATGGTCATTGAATGATTTTGAATAATCCGCTCTATAGGTCTTAATTGTATACTTTCCATCTTGATCATATTTTCTATCTGTAAATGGAATATCACTATTTTCTAGTGCATATAAACTACTGATTGTCTCTTCTTTAAAACTAATAAAGTTGAAATCTAAAGTTAATTTATCGGTGTCAGTTTTATATTCATAATATGGGTTTATATTGTAATTATTTCTTACCAAATCATAACGATTTTCTGAAAATAAGCTATTATTGGAATTATTACCATCAGATATGATGGTTCTACTGCTTAAAATTCTGTCAGAATCTCTTTTGTTAAGTCGTCCACCAAGACCAATTGAATGGTGTTCATTGATATAATAATCTACATTTCCACTCAATCTAAAATTATCAGGATCATAAGGCTCTCTTGTGATTTGGTCGTAAACTTCAGTACCAACAGTTCTTACTAGATAAAGATCATCTCTCCATGTTGTTTGTGAAAATCCACTACTGATTTGCCAATTTAACTGATTTTTGTAACTGGCGATTGAAAATCCAGAACCCCATTCAACACCGACATCTTCACCGATCCAAGAGCTAGCAGTTCCATGAGTTCCAAGTTTCACATTTTTCTTAAGAATGATATTGATAATTGCTCCAGTTCCGGATGCCTCATATTCTGCGCCAGGTTGTTCTAGAACTTCTATTTTGGCAATATTATCTGCAGGAAAATCACGTAATAGTGTTTCTACATCCATATAAGCAGTGGTTTTCCCATTGATAAGAATTCTTACTCCTCGGTTACCAGCAATTGAAATTCCATTATTCGTTACCAAAACTCCTGGTATTTTTCGCATTACATCTTGCAAATTTGAATTGATCATTTCTGATTTTTCCAAATCAACAATCAATTTCTCTGCTGTTTGCTTAATAACTGGACGTTTGCTTTTGATGACAACTTCATTTAAGGTTTGAGTTTCCTCTTTGAGAGTAAAGTTAAATGATCTATTACGATTTAAGTCAATAGTGTCAATTTTTTGAGTTTCAAAACCGAGCATGGAAACTTCCAATTGATATATTCCAGAGGGAATATTTTTTATATCATAGCTTCCATTTTCGTCAGATACGGTTCCTAAAGGAGACCTATCATCTTTTATTTCAAAGAGGATGATATTGGCATAAGACAAAGGTTGATTTTGTTGATCAACAATTTTTCCATTGATTTCGTATTGAGAATAACATGTAAAAATCCCTAGAAAAAAGGGGAGTGCAATTTTAAAAATCTTCATTTGAGGAGTCGTTTGTCAATTTAGACTAATTCATCTTGATTTTGTTACACAAAAAATATAACCTATTTGAATTACAAAATAAATTAGATAGAAATTTTTCACCAATTCTTTGGTGTTTTGTCTAGAATGTTTTTAGTCTCTATTTCCCAAAACTTGAAGACCCCAATATAAAAGCATGGCTAATGACCCTAGAGCAGCCACCAAATAAGTTCTTGCAGCCCATTTTAAAGAATCTCTAGAACCTGCATATTCTTGTTGACTTACTATATTTTTGTTTTTCAACCATGCCAGTGCTCTGTTACTTGCATCATATTCCACAGGTAGTGTAATAAAACTAAATACAGTTGCTAAGGCCATAAAACCCAATCCAGTTATGGCAATATAAAACCCAATTCCAGTGTTGTTGGAAGCAGCTCCTAAAATTAAACCACCAATAACAAGCCATTGAGAAAACCTCGAAGAAACACTTACTACAGGAACCAGGAGAGATCTCATACTTAACCATTCATAGGCTTGTGCATGTTGAACTGCGTGACCAACTTCATGAGCTGCCACTGCAGCAGCAGCAGCATTTCTCTGGTTATAAACACCTGCGCTTAGATTTACCGTTTTGTTTTTGGGATTATAATGATCTGTCAGCATTCCAGCCGTTGAAACTACTTTTACATCTCTAATACCGTGGTCAGAAAGCATTTTTTCAGCAATTTCTGCACCAGACATTCCATTTCTTAAATGAACTTTTGAATATTTTTTAAATTTATTTTTTAATGTATTGCTAATTGTCCAACTCACTAGAGCAATAGCACCGATAAGTATGTAGAATTCGATCATTTTTTTTTATTATACTTTTTTTAAATTTTGTTTGATACTTTTACATCACAAAGTATTCCAATTTTATTTTTTTATAAAAATAGTGACAAAATGACAAGAAAACGAAAAATACTACTCATATATACAGGAGGAACTATTGGAATGGTAAAGGATTATAAAACAAATACTTTAAAAGCCTTTGATTTTAGTCAAATTTTAGACAAGATTCCAGAATTAAATCAATTAGATTGTCAGATACGATCAGTGTCATTTGAGAACCCAATTGATTCATCAAATATGAATACTCGTTATTATGTTCAAATTGCTGAAATTATTGAAAATAATTATGATGATTTTGATGGTTTTGTTGTCTTAACAGGTTCAGACACCATGTCTTATACTTCATCGACAATCAGTTTTATGCTTGAGCATCTAAAAAAACCCGTAATATTTACTGGGTCTCAATTGCCCATTGGATATTTAAGAACCGATGCTAAAGAAAATTTAATCACCTCCATTGAAATTGCCAGTGCATACAAAGATGATAAACCGATTGTAAGTGAAGTATGTTTATATTTTGAGTATAAACTGTATAGAGCTAATAGAACTACTAAATTAAGTGCAGAACAATTTGAAGCATTTGCTTCTATGAATTATCCACCTTTAGCAGAAAGCGGGGTACATCTCAACTTTCATGATGACTTATTGGTTTCGCCTACAGGGAATAGCCAATTGATTGTTCGGAAAAATTTGTGTTCAGACATTGTTGTTTTAAAATTATTTCCAGGGATTTCTCTGACATTTGTATCGAGTGTTTTAAACACAAAAAATTTAAAAGGAGTAATATTAGAAACCTATGGGGCAGGAAATGCTCCAGATGACAGTAGGTTTATCAAATTATTAAAAGCGACTATTGAGAAGGGTATTCATATTGTAAATGTTACTCAATGTGCTGGTGGATCCGTTTTGCTGGGGCATTACGAGACAAGCTCTCAATTAAAAAAAATAGGAATTATAGATGCTAAAGATATGACAACCGAATCTGCAGTGGCCAAATTAATGTATCTTTTAGGAATTGGTATCCAAAAAGAAGAGTTTGTGATGTTGTATGAACAATCTCTTAGAGGAGAGATGTCAAATATAAAATAAGGGGAATTCATTATTTTAAATTGAAATTATAAAAAAACTTTTTAAAACTTTTTAAGAAACCAACTATTTTTTGTTTCTTGCCTGTCACAATAAAAAAACCACTTGACAACTTCTAGTTTTTAGTTTTGTTGAGTTAATATTTTCCTTTTATTGTAACTAAAAAGTTATATCTTTAACCATTAAATTATTAAATATTAATTATAACAACGATGAAAAAAGTAGTAAATATCCTTACAGTAACAGGATTCATGTTTTTTGGAGCTATCCAATCCGTTTTTGCACAAGAGGTCGAAGTCGCTGAACAAACTTTTCACCAAGTATTAAAACAACGTTTTATCGAGGGTGGACCAGGGTTTATGGGAATCGTATTAGTCGCTCTTATTTTAGGTTTAGCAATTGCTATTGAAAGAATTATCTATCTCAATATGGCTACAACAAATACTAAAAAATTAATGGCTAGTGTTGATGAAGCTTTAAGCTCAGGTGGTGTAGAAGCTGCTAAAGAAGTCTGTAGAAATACAAAAGGACCTGTTGCGTCAATTTTTTACCAAGGTTTGGATAGAGTAGATGAAGGTATTGAATCTGCAGAAAAAGCAGTAATTGGTTATGGTGGAGTTCAAATGGGATTATTAGAGAAAAATATTTCTTGGTTGTCTTTATTTATTGCCTTAGCACCAATGCTTGGATTTATGGGGACTGTAATTGGAATGATTTCTGCATTTGATGCGATTGCTGTTGCGAATGATATTTCTCCAGGAGTTGTAGCGGTAGGGATTAAAGTAGCCTTGTTAACCACTGTATTTGGTCTAATTGTTGCGATTATCTTACAGGTTTTCTATAACTACATTATCTCCAAGGTAGATAGTATTGTCAATAATATGGAAGATGCATCAATTACTTTGATTGATTTGTTAGTTAAATATAAAAAATAAAACGCCTTATGAATAGTAAATTTTCGAAAATACTAACCATCATAGTAGCTGTTTTATCATTAATAGGTATTGTATTATTTATCAATGTTTCAGTTACGGATGATATCCCTGAAAAAATTAGTAGTGCAGTTGGGCCTTTAATTACCTTTTCTACTTTTTTGCTTTATGCAGCTGTAGTAATTACAATTGGATTATCAACATGGGGATTGGTAAAAAACCCAGAGAATCTTAAAAAGACACTACTAGGTCTTGGAGTAATGCTTGTTCTATTAGTAGTATCTTATCTTATTGGAGATAGTGAGCCGGTTTTAGATGCTCAAGGGAAAGTCTTACCAGGAGGAGAGTTAGGTGCTTCCTCAAATCAATGGGTGGGTACCTTAATATGGTATAGTACAATTTTGGTTTTGATTGGTGGCGTGTTTTTTGTAATTGATTTATTGAAAGGACTTGTAAAATCGTAATATATGGCAAGAAGAGAGACACCGGAAATCAATGCAGGGTCTATGGCAGATATCGCCTTTTTGTTGTTGATTTTCTTCTTAGTAACTACCACTATGAATGTAGATTCTGGGATTTCTAAGAAATTATCAGAAAAACCACCACCAGATTATAAGCCCCCGATTATCAAGGAGAAAAATATCTTTGAAGTCAATATCAATAGAAATAATGAATTACTGGTAGAAGGTGATAGGATGCAAATTACAGATCTTAAACAATCGGCCATTAAATTTATTGATAATGGTGGAGGGATAGGAAAACCTGCTGAAGACGGAACTCCAGGTAAGCCTTGTGATTATTGTGAGGGAGAAAGGAGTCCTTCATCTTCAGATCATCCAAATAAAGCAATTATCTCTGTTCAGAGTGATAGGGGTACTGAGTATGGAACATATATCAAAGTACAAAATGAGTTGTTAAAAGCCTATACAGTTTTACGAAACAGATTGAGTAAACAACGTTATGGAATTCTCTACACAGAGTTGTACAAAAGATATAAAGACAGTAGAGGTTCAGAAAAAGAGGAATGGAAGAAAAAGGTAGACGATATAAAAACAAGTTTCCCTCAAATCATTTCTGATGCTGAACCCACTTCTGCAAATTAATTAAAATCATATTATAAATGTCTAAGTTTAAAAAGAAGAAAAAAGGAATGCCTGCTGTTAATACAGCCTCTTTGCCAGATATTGTATTTATGTTGTTATTTTTCTTTATGGTAACAACAACGATGAGGGAAACATCTTTAAAAATTGATCCGCCAAGATTACCAAGTGCAACTGAAATAAAGAAGTTGGAACATAAAAGTTTGGTAAGTACCATTTATGTTGGTAAAGCAAAAAATGAAAAATATGGAACAGGATACAACCAAATTCAATTGAATGACAAAATAGCGACACCAAAAGAAGTTCCAGCCTTTATTCTAAGAGCTAGATTAGAGGTTTCTGAGGCAGAAGTTCCTTTTATGACTACTTCTATAAAAGCAGATAAAGAATCAAGTGTTGGTATTTTAACTGATATTCGATTAAAATTAAGAGATGTGAATGCATTAAAATTAAGTTACTCAACTCAAGCAGGAGCAGTCGATAATTAACCTAAAATGCATAAAACAGTTAAAGGAATACAAAAGTTTGTATTCCTTTTTTTATGTTTCAAGGCTAAACCCTATTAAAATAGTATTGAAAGTTGTATTTTAGATAAAAAGAGTATGAGGCAAATTATAACATTTGTATAGAATTTTTTAGAAAATATTTTTCATACTTCTAGTAAATCTATAAGATTATTGTTCTAATTAAAACATACATCAACAACAACTTGTTCATGAAAAAAGTTTTTTTTCTACTATTTATTGGATTTACAATCTCAATCTTTGCTCAGAAAGATTCTTTACAACTAGGGGATCGCTATGCTGAAGATCAATTGTACGTCATGATTTCGTACAATCAATTATTTGATCAACCTCAATTAGCAAAAGGAAGCGGACTTTCCTATGGGTTATCGTCAGGGTTTATGAAAGACCTCATTTTAAATACAGAAGGAAGTATTTCATTAGCTTTAGGTATAGGATACAATTTTGATGTATTGAATCATGGACTTGTAATTTCAGAAGAAAATAATGAAGTTACTTTTCAAGTAGATAATTCTTTTACATCTAATAAACTATTGGTTCATAATTTAGAATTTCCTTTGCAAATTAGATGGAGAAACTCTGATGCAAATACCTATAAATTCTGGAGAGTATATATGGGAATTAAAGCAAGCTATAACCTGTCAAATACGTTTAAATTTTCAAATGATACAGATGCTTTTTCTTACAAAAATGTCTCTCGTTTTAACACATGGCAATATGGTGTTACTTTATCTGTTGGCTATGATGTATTTACAGCTCATGTCTATTACGGATTGAATCCTATCTTGAAAAAAGCGTCACTTGGAACATCAGAAATTTCTTCTAAAATTCTAAAAATAGGTCTTATCTTTTATTTATTATAGAATGGAAAATACGATAAATTGACTTACAATTCCCAAAAAAAATCCGACAAGAACTTCTTTAGGTGTGTGTGCTTTTAAGTGTAATCTTGAGCTTGCCAAAATCCCAGATAATAATACTAATACGATAAGTAAAGGAAGTAAGGGAAGTGAATAGACGTTTGCCAAAATCAAAAAAAACCCAATCATATTACCCATGGAAACAAGATGTAAGCTAGATTTTAATTGTATACTAAAAAGTAAGTAAATAACTGCTAGACTTAAAGAGGTTCCATAAAAAAGAATTCCTAAATTTCTTGCTTCCGGTATCTGTATAATTGTATTGCCTAAATAATATAAGATCGTAATCATAATAAGAATAGGAATGCGTCTTTCTCTTATTGTAAATACCTGAACACTTTTAATAAAGCCTAGTACTTTAAATAAAATTAAAAGAAGTACAGGAATTATATAAGTAAAAATAAAAACAAGTCCTAATATGATGAATTGAAGTCTTCTTTCAATAGCCTTTGATACAAAGATGAAAAAAAGAAAAACACCCAAAGTAGGTAATACGGTTGGATGTAAAATAGTTGATATAAATCTATGAAACCTCATTAGATTTCTTTTCTCAAACGAGCAACTGGGATTTCTAACTGTTCTCTGTACTTGGCAATGGTTCTTCTTGCAATAGGATATCCTTTCTCTTTTAAAAGGATAGAAAGTCTATCATCAGTATAAGGTTTTCTCTTATCTTCTTCAGAAATAACAGTTTCTAATATTTTTTTGATTTCTCTAGTAGATACATCCTCTCCCTGGTCATTTTTCATAGACTCTGAAAAGAACTCTTTAATTAATTTTGTTCCATAAGGAGTAGAAACATATTTACTATTTGCAACTCTGGAGACAGTTGATACATCCATTTGAATTGCGTCTGCAACATCTTTTAATATCATAGGTTTCAATTTTCTTTCATCACCAGTTAAAAAATAATCATATTGATGGTGCATTATAGCGTTCATAGTAACCAATAAAGTTTGTTGTCGTTGTTTTATAGCATCTATAAACCATTTTGCAGCATCTAGTTTTTGTTTGATAAACAATACAGCATCCTTTTGAGATTTACTTTTTTTAGTAGATTCCTTGTAGCCTTTTAACATATTATTGTATTCCTTAGAAATATGGAGCTCAGGAGCATTTCTAGAATTAAGGGTTAAGTCCAACTTTCCGTCTAAAATTTTGATTGAAAAATCAGGAACAATTTGCTCTACAATTTTATTATTCCCAGCATATGAATTGCCTGGTTTTGGGTTTAGTTTAGCGATTTCTACAATTGTATTCTTAAGTAATTCCTCACTAATATCAAATTTTTCTAATAATTTTGCATAATGTTTTTTTACAAAGTGATCAAAAGCCGTCTCTAAAATTTTAATGGCTAAAATACGAGTTGAATTTTTTTGTTTTGTCTTTAATTGAATAATTAAACACTCTTTTAAATTTCTTGCCCCAACACCAACAGGGTCTAATTTTTGAACAACTTTTAATAAGATATCTTTAACTTTTTCTTCTGTTGTGAAGACATTTTGTGTAAAGGCTAAGTCATCGACTAAATCGATTAAATCTCTCCTAATATATCCGCTGTCATCAATACTACCGACAAGAAATTCTGCGATGATTTTTTCTTCGTCATTAAGACTAAATGTATTGAGTTGGTTTTGTAAAGACTGATGAAAAGTTGTACCTGCTGCATAAGGAATGTATTTTTCATCCTCATCAGAAGAATAATTATTAGATCGAGTTTTGTAATTAGGAATTTCGTCATCACTTAAATAATCATCAATATTGATATCGTCAGTATTTATTTTTTCAGTTCCAACCTCATCAAATTCATTTGCTAAATTATCTTCAAAATTATCTGAATCTTCTTTACCAGTTTCTAAAGCAGGATTTTCCTCAATCTCCTGCTTTAAGCGCTCTTCAAAGGCCTGAGTAGGCAATTGAATCATCTTCATTAATTGAATCTGCTGAGGAGATAGTTTTTGTAATAGTTTAAAATTTAGGCTTTGTTTTAGCATATTTTTTTTAAAAGTACAAAAAAACTCAATTAAAACGTTGCATTTTGTGGAGTTCTAGGGAAAGGAATCACATCTCTAATGTTTGCCATTCCAGTGGTAAATTGAACCAGACGCTCAAAACCCAATCCAAAACCAGAATGGACAGCGGTTCCATATTTTCGAAGATCTAAATACCACCAAAGTTCTTCTTCATCTATTCCTATATTTTTAATTTTATCTTTTAAAACATCTAAGCGCTCCTCCCGTTGGCTTCCTCCAACAATTTCTCCAATACCAGGAAACAAAACATCCATTGCTCTTACAGTTTTTCCATCGTCATTTAAACGCATATAAAATGCTTTTATAGAAGCAGGATAATCAAATAAAATTACAGGACATTTAAAGTGCTTTTCAACCAAGAAACGCTCATGTTCAGATTGTAGGTCTACACCCCACTCATGAATTGGAAATTTAAATTTCTTCTTTTTGTTTGGTTTAGAATTACGTAAAATATCTATGGCTTCAGTATAGCTAACTCGTTTAAAATTATTATCAACAACAAAGTGTAGCTTTTCGAGCAAGCTCATTTCACTTCTTTGTGCTTGGGGTTTCCCTTTTTCTTCTTGTATTAATCGTTGATTTAAGAACGCTAAATCGTCTTTGCAGTTTTTTAAAACATAGCCTAAAACAGAGGTGATGAAATCTTCAGATAAATCCATATTACCATCTAAATCCATAAATGCAACTTCAGGCTCTATCATCCAGAATTCTGCTAAATGACGCGTTGTATTTGAATTTTCAGCTCTGAAAGTAGGGCCAAATGTATACACTTTACCCAACGCCATTGCAAAAGTTTCAGCTTCTAACTGTCCTGAAACAGTTAAGTTAGTTTCTTTTCCAAAAAAATCTTGTGTAAAATCAATTTCCCCTTTTTCATCAATGGGAGCTTTGTTTGGTTCAAAGGTGCTTACTCGAAACATTTCGCCAGCACCTTCTGCATCTGAACCGGTAATAATAGGTGTGTTCACATAAGTAAACCCATGTTCTTGAAAATATTTATGTACTGCAAAAGAGAGTGCTGAACGAACTCTCATTACGGCTCCAAATGTATTTGTTCTAATACGTAAATGTGCATTTTCACGCAGGAATTCAAAACTGTGTTTTTTGGGTTGAATGGGATACTCTTCTGGATTAGAATCTCCAAGAATTTCTAGGGAGGAAACTTGTATTTCTAAGGATTGACCTCTCCCTTGGCTTTCAACAAGTGTCCCAGTAATACTAACAGATGCTCCAGTAGTGATTCTTTTTAAGCTTTCTTGGTCTATTTTTTCAAACTCAACAACACATTGAATGTTGTGTATTGTTGATCCATCATTCAGTGCAATAAACCGATTACTTCTAAATGTTTTTACCCATCCATTTAAATGAACTTCTTGTAAAAGTAAATCTGATTGTAATAATTCTGCGACACTACTTGTTTTCATTATTAAAAATTGATTTTATTGATATCTGAAAGATACAAAAGCAAAGATACTTTTTTGAAGTAAAATGACCAATGAATTCATCTTGATTCATCCTAAAACCTTTATGATTCCTTTTTTTCTTGTTCTTCCTGAGGAATGATTTTTATTGCAGGTTCTTTAAATACATCCTTATTTGCAATCTTGTCCTCAAAAGTCAAAAGGAGTGAGGGTAATAACAATAGATTTGTAACCATTGCAAACAATAAGGTGATAGAGACTAAACCTCCCAAGGCTATAGTACCACCAAAACTTGACACAGTAAAGACTAAAAAACCGAAGAAAAGCACGATTGATGTATAAAACATACTAACACCTGTCTCCCTTAATGCATTAAATACAGATTTACGAATTTTCCACTTATTAGCAATCAATTCTTGTCGGTATTTTGCTAGAAAGTGGATGGTATCATCCACAGAAATTCCAAAAGCAATGCTAAAAACTAATATGGTAGATGGTTTTATGGGAATATCAAAGAACCCCATCAAACCTGCTGTAATTAGTAGTGGTAACATGTTTGGAATAATAGAAATTAGGATCATCCTAAACGATCTAAACATCCAGGCCATAAATAATGAAATTAAAAAAATTGCCAAGGACAAAGAAAAAACAAGATTGCTAATTAAATAATTGGTTCCCTTAAGGAAAACAAGGGCTTTTCCAGTAAATGATACGTTGTAGCGTTCTTTTGGAAACTCTTTTTTTACAACTTGTTGTAGTCTTTCTTGAATCACATCCATTTTGTCAGTTCCAACATCTTTCATTAAAGTTGTGATACGTGCATATTGCCCTGTAGAATCTATAAAGTTATTTAACATATTAGCATTTCCTTCAGAGTTTTTGGTGTACTCAAAAATATAACTTTGTTCTTGTGATGTTGGTAATTGATAATATTTTGGATTTCCCCTATAGAAGCCTTGTTTTGAGTATTTAACCAAGTTGACAATTGAAACGGGTTGAGATAATTCTTGAAATGATTCAATGACATCATTAATTTTTTCCATTCTTTTCAGTGTAGAAAGCTTCATAATACCATTCTCTTTTTTAGCATCAATCAAAATTTCTAAAGGCATAATCCCTCCAAACTCATTTTCAAAAAATTTAATGTCTTTATAAAAAGCTTTGCTTTTGGGCATATCTTCAATTAAACTACCTGATACACGTATTTGATATAGTCCAATCATTCCTGTAATGATAATAATCACTGTGGTAATATAGATTGTGATTCTTTGTTCACGGACCATTTTTTCCATCCAATTGACTACATTTTCCATCCATTTTCTTTCTAAATGATTGAGATGTTTTTCTCTAGGAGGTTCCATAAAACTATAAAGAATAGGAATGATTAAAAGCGCTAAAATGAAAATACTTAAGATATTAATTGAGGCTAGAATACCAAATTCTCTGAGCAGTTGACTTTTTACAAAAACAAAGGTTGCAAAACCAGAAGCAGTTGTAATATTCGTCATTAAAGTAGCATTACCAATTTTAGAAATTACACGTTGTAAAGCTTTTGCTTGTTGGCCATGTAGTTTAATTTCTTGTTGATATTTATTGATTAGAAAAACAGCGTTAGGAACTCCGATAACAATAATTAACGGAGGGATTAAAGCTGTCAGAACGGTAATTTCGTATCCTAGGAGTCCAATAAAACCAAAAGCCCAACTAACCCCAATGGTGACAACTAAAAGGGTAATAAATGTTGCTCTAAACGAACGAAAGAAGAAGAAGAAGATAATGGATGTAATAAGAAGAGCTCCTCCGACAAATAATTGAATTTCGTCAATAATATTTTGAGCGTTTTTAGTTCTTATGTATGGCATTCCAGAGACTTTAACATCTAAACCCGTATTGTTTTTAAAGGCATCAATAATTGGAATCAATTTATCAAAAACAAAGGCCTTTCTTTCTGGCTTGTTTACGATATCTTTTTTTATGTATAGAGCCGTTTGAATTGTTCCTGAACTTTTATTAAATAGGATATTATCGTAAAAAGGAAGATTTTCAAACAATTCTTTTTTAATAGCATTTACCTTTTTTTGTGTTGATGGCTCTCCTTCATAAATTGATTCTAAAATGAATTTTTTGTTTTTTCTATCTGCCTTAATTTTTTTAACATCAGCAATAGATACCACAAAATCAATCTCATTTAATGAATCAAATGATTTAGCGAGATTATTCCATGCTTTAAATTTTTTAGGAGTGAATATGCTAGAATCTTTGATTGCTAGTAAGATTAAATTCCCCTCTTCTCCAAAAATATCTAGAAACTTATTGTACTGAATATTTACCTCATGATTCTCTGGCAAAAGGTTTGCTTCAGTATAAGAAAACCTCATATGCTTCATTTGAGAGGCCAAAAATGCAGTAACAAAAGCAATCAAAATGAGTATTAAGTATCTGTTCTTTAGGATTATTCTAGATACTCTAGTCCAAAAATTCATTCAATATTTTTTGTGAGGTTATTTGTTTGATTTTATAGTTTCGTATAAAAAAAGAGTGTAAAACACCCTTTTTAAATTTATTAACCCTAGGTTTTAAACAGTCATTATTTCCTTTTCTTTTGCATCAAAAAGCTCCTCAGTTTTTTTAACAAAAGCATCTGTTAGTTCTTGTATATCAGTTTCAGTATTCTTTTTCATATCATCAGAGAGATCTAATTTTTTTATTTCATTGTTTGCCTCTTTTCTAGCATTTCTAATTCCAACTTTAGCGTCTTCTACCTCTGCTTTGGCTTGTTTGGCAAGATTGCGTCTTCTTTCTTCTGTTAATGGCGGAACATTAATGATAATATGTTCACCATTATTCATTGGATTAAAACCGATATTTGCAACCATAATTGCTTTTTCAATCACTGGCAATAGTTGTTTTTCCCAGGGTTGAATACTTATGGTTCTTGCATCTGGTGTATTTATATTGGCAACTTGACTAATTGGAGTTAGAGAACCATAGTAATCTACCATGATACTTGATAACATAGAAGGAGAAGCTTTTCCAGCTCTGATACTTCTTAATTCTTTAATCAAAAAAGTAATAGCGCCTTCCATTTGTTCTTTTGTAGCGTCTATAATAAATTCTATTTCTTCGTTCATGAGAAACTTATTTTCTAGTGATTAACAATTGTTCCTATTTGTTCTCCTGAAACTAATTTCAGAAGATTCCCGTTGGTATTCATATCAAAAACAATAATCGGGAGTTTGTTTTCTTCACTTAAAGTAAATGCTGTCATATCCATTACTTTTAATCCTTTTTTTAGGACATCTTTAAATGTAATAGTATCAAATTTAATAGCTTTTTTATCCTTTTCAGGATCCGCTGTGTAAATACCATCAACACGAGTTCCTTTTAAAATAGCATCAGCATTAATTTCTATTGCTCTTAGTACTGCAGCTGTGTCTGTAGTAAAATAAGGGTTTCCTGTTCCAGCGCCAAAAATGACAACCCTTCCTTTTTCTAAATGACGAATCGCCTTTCTTTTTATATAAGGTTCGGCCATTTCTTTAATTTCAATGGCTGTTTGTAATCTAGTGTAGACCCCCTCATCTTCTAGGGCACTTTGAAGAGCCAACCCATTAATGCAGGTGGCTAACATTCCCATATGATCTCCTTGAACGCGATCCATTCCATTGCTGGCACCAGCCACTCCTCTAAAAATATTTCCTCCGCCAATTACAATGGCAAGTTCAATCCCTTTATTCGTTACCTCTTTAATTTCTTTGGCGTATTGTTTTAGACGATTTGGATCAATTCCGTAGTGTTTATCACCCATAAGTGCCTCACCACTAAGTTTTAAAAGTATTCGTTTGTATTGCATAGTTCTGAAAGTTGAACAAAACTAAGCATTTTTTTCTTTTTTTGAATACTTGTTGACACCAAAAAACCTCTTTAGGTCTGAAGAAGTTTCAGTAGCTAAAGAGGTTTTTTATATCTGTAATATTCTGAATTACACTTTAATGAAAAAAGTGTAAAAAATCAGATTAAATTATCCTAGAGTAACACGTTTAAAGCCTGTCACATTGAGATCTCCAATCGTTTTTACGTATTCAGAAACTGTTTGTTTGCTATTCTTAATAAATGCTTGATTTACTAAAGTATTGTCTTTAAAGAAACGTTTAATTTTCCCTTTTGCAATAGTATCTAACATTGCTTCTGGTTTTCCTTCTGCTCTTAGTTGATCTTTGGCAATTTCAATTTCTTTCTCGATGATAGAAGCATCAACCTCATTTTCATCTAAAGCAATTGGATTCATTGCAGCAACCTGCATTGCAACATCTTTTGCAACAACATCTATCCCATCTTCAACAGATGATAAGCCTACAAGGGTAGCAATTTTATTACCCGCGTGGATGTATGAACCTACAAAAGGAGCTGTTATTTTTTCAAATACATTGATTCCTAATTTTTCTCCAATAACACCCGTTTGTTCAATTAGTTTTTCAGCAACAGACATCCCTTTAAAATCGGCCGCCAGAAACGCTTCTTTTGAATCAAAATCTAATGCTAATTCTGCTAGTTCATGAGCAAGGCTTACAAAGCTTTCATTCTTCCCAACAAAATCGGTTTCACACCCTAAAACAATAGAAACTCCTTCAGTTTTATTGTCATTAACTTTTGCAATAGCAGCTCCTTCAGTAGATTCTCTGTCGGCTCTTTTTGCAGCTACTTTTTGACCTTTTTTACGAAGGATGTCAATTGCTTTTTCAAAATCTCCTTCTGCTTCAACTAACGCTTTCTTACAATCCATCATTCCGGCGCCGGTTGATTTTCTTAATTTATTTACTTCTGCAGCGGTTACCTTAACCATGTTTATTAATCTTTAAAAGTTATCGTTTATTTTTTCTTAACAGTCTTTTTGGCTGCAGTTTCTTCTGGAGGTGTTACTGCAGGTGTTGCTTCCTTTACATCTTTTTTGCTTGCAGTTGGTTTTGCCTTCTCTTTCTCTGCTTTTCTTTCAGCGAGACCTTCCGCAATACCTTCTATTATAAAAGACAATACCTTTTCAATAGATTTTGAGGCATCATCATTCGATGGAATTACAAAATCAACAGGTCTTGGATCTGAATTTGTATCTACCATTGCAAATATTGGGATATTTAACTTTTGAGCTTCAGCGATAGCAATGTGTTCTTTTTTAATGTCAACAACAAAAATTGCTCCTGGTAAGCGGGTCATTTCGGAAATAGAACCTAAATTTTTCTCTAATTTTTCTCTTTGACGATTAATTTGTAGTTTCTCTCTCTTTGACAAGGCATTGAAAGAGCCATCTTGTTTCATTCTGTCGATAGCAGTCATTTTTTTAACAGCTTTTCGGATGGTTACAAAATTGGTTAACATCCCTCCAGGCCATCTTTCGGTAATAAAAGGCATATTTACATCTGCAGCCTTTTCTGCAAC
>CATISV010000170.1 GCA_949541125.1 Flavobacterium sp. SCGC AAA160-P02 | reverse complement strand
TAGCAATTTTTATATTGAGACCAATCATGATTTGCAACATGTTTTCTAAACTCTTTTTCTTTTAAAACGATTCCTTCAAATAACCAATCTTTAATATCAAAAAGGACTCGATTTCCATCAGGATAAAACGATTCCAAATCAATATTGACAAGCTTACTTTTCGCTATTCTATTAATAATTTTATCTGACATGTTTTTTAAAGGGATTGTTTGACAACTGTAATGATTTAAGAAACTTTACAACATTCCTAATTCAAGCTTTGCCTCTTCACTCATCATATCTTGAGTCCAAGTAGGATTGAAAGTGATTTCAACTTCAGCATTATTAATTTCTTTTAAAGACTTTACTTTATCTTCAACTTCAACCGGTAACGTTTCTGCGACAGGACAATTGGGAGATGTTAAGGTCATCAATATTTTTGCATCATTTTCTTCATTCACAAAAACATCATAAATTAAACCTAATTCATAAATGTCAACAGGGATTTCAGGGTCATAGATAGTTTTTAAAACACGAACTATTTTGTCTCCGATTTCTTGTACAGCTTCTTCTGTCATCAAAAATAAAATTTACAGTCAAAGATACAATTATTTCAATGCATTTGCTTGTTGTGCAATGGCATACAATTTTATCTGCTTGAGCATTGAAACCAATCCATTTGCTCTTGTAGGTGATAAATGTTCTTTCAGTCCTATATCATCAATAAAAAGAGTATCTGCCTCGATAATATCTTTTGGTTTTTGATTTGTAAAAACTCGAAGTAATAAAGCGACAAGACCTTTCGTTAAAATGGCATCACTATCTGCAGTGTACTTAATTTTTGAACCATTCATTTTAGAATAAAGCCACACTTTAGATTGACAACCCTTAATGATATTCTCATCCACTTTATGTTGCTCATCAATCATTGGAAGTGATTTACCTAATTCAATAAGGTATTCGTAGCGTTCCATCCAATCATCAAACATGTCGAACTCTTCAATAATTTCTTGTTGTATTTCTTTGATTGTCATTTTTAAAACTTATTTTTGATTTTTTAAATATCGTAAAGAAACGGAGTCAAAATTACGGTAAAAAAATTAGAAATGTATAAACTATTAGTTGTTGGAACTGTTGCTTTTGATGCCATTGAAACTCCATTTGGCAAGACAGATAAAATTTTAGGGGGTTCAGGGACTTTTATAGGATTGGCTGCAGCACAGTTTGGAGTGAAAACCGGAGTTGTTTCTATTGTTGGAGGAGATTTCCCTAAATCATATCTTGATATGATGAATGAAAGAGGTATAAATACCGATGGGGTTGAGATTGTAAAGGAAGGAAAAACTTTTTTTTGGAGTGGTAAATACCACAACAATATGAATTCTCGAGACACCTTAGTCACAGAATTAAATGTTTTGGCAGATTTTACACCAGTGGTAACAAAAGAGTTTAAAGATTCGGAGATTGTGATGTTAGGGAACTTACATCCACTAGTACAAAAATCAGTATTGGACCAAATGAACGTAGTTCCAAAATTAGTCATTTTAGATACAATGAATTTTTGGATGAATTCAGCCTTAGAAGACTTATATAAAGTATTAAAAAGAGTTGATGTAATTACCATTAATGATGAAGAGGCACTTCAATTAAGCGGAGAATATTCTTTGGTAAATGCTGCTGAGAAGATTCATAAAATGGGACCAAAATACGTTGTTATAAAAAAAGGAGAGCACGGAGCCTTGTTATTTAATGAAGGCAAAATGTTTTTTGCACCAGCATTGCCTTTGTCTCAAGTATTTGATCCAACAGGAGCAGGAGACACATTTGCAGGAGGATTTTCAGGCTATTTAGCAAAAACAAAAGATCTCTCTTTTGAAAATATGAAGAATGCAATTTTTTATGGTTCTAATTTAGCTTCTTTCTGTGTAGAAAAGTTTGGAACCTTGCGAATGGAAGATCTCAAAACAAAAGAAGTTCAGCTAAGATTGGAAGCATTTAAAGAATTAACACAATTAGATATCGAATTATACTAAATAAAATCCGCCCAGTAATGCGCGGATTTTTTTATTAAAATAAATAACAATTATTACTCATGAGCGACGCTATTAAACATGAATGTGGAATTGCTTTAGTTCGATTAAAAAAACCATTGCAATTTTATAAAGACAAGTATGGTTCTGTTTTTTATGGAATCAACAAAATGTATTTGTTAATGGAAAAACAGCATAATAGAGGTCAGGATGGTGCTGGTTTTGCTAGTGTGAAATTTAATGTTTTGCCAGGTACTCGTTATATTAGTAGAGTACGATCAAATAAATCACAACCCATTCAAGATATTTTTGCTCAAATTAACGAGCGATTAAATGGAGTGCTAGAAAAAAATCAAGATAGATTGGAAGATGTGGCTTGGCAAGAAGAGAATTTACCTTATGTTGGGAATTTATTTTTAGGACATGTTCGTTATGGTACTTTTGGAAAAAACAGCATAGAAAGTGTTCATCCATTTTTACGTCAAAGTAATTGGAAACATCAAAATTTAATTGTTGCTGGGAACTTTAATATGACTAATTCCAAACAACTGTTGCAGGAATTAGTTGAATTAGGACAGCACCCAAAAGAGTTTACAGATACGGTAACTGTGATGGAAAAAATAGGTCACTTTCTAGAAGAGGAAGTGTCTCAACTTTATCAACAAGCAAAAAACAAAGGATATAACAAAAAAGATGCTTCCCCTTATATAGAAGATCATTTAGACTTAAAAGAAGTCTTAAAAAAATCCTCTAAAAATTGGGATGGTGGCTATGCGATGGCAGGATTAGTTGGTCATGGTGATGCTTTTGTTTTAAGAGATCCAAACGGTATTAGGCCGACATATTTTTTTGAAGATGAAGAAGTTGTCGTAGTGGCATCAGAAAAACCTGTAATTCAAACCGTATTTAATACAGATAGTAAAGAGGTTAAAGAGTTAGAAAGAGGACATGCACTCATCATTAAAAAAAATGGAATTACTTCAATTAAAAAAGTATTAGAGCCTAGACAAAAAAAATCCTGTTCTTTTGAGCGAATTTATTTCTCTAGAGGAGGTGACGAATCCATATATCAAGAGCGTAAAAACTTGGGTAAATTGGTATTCCCTCAGATATTAAAATCGATTCATAACGATATTTCCAACACGGTTTTTTCATTTATCCCTAATACTGCCGAAACTTCTTTTTATGGGATGACTGAGGCTGCAGAGGATATTTTAAATGAACAAAAAACAGCTAAAATTTTAGCTGGAGGGAAATCATTGTCTGCTCATAGGGTAACAGAAATTTTATCAGAAAGACCTCGTTTTGAAAAAATAGCGATTAAAGATGCAAAATTGAGAACTTTTATTGCTGATGATAATAGTAGAGATGATTTAGTTGCTCACGTCTATGACGTTACTTATGGCGTTGTTAAAGCAACCGATAATTTAGTCATTATCGACGATAGTATCGTCAGAGGAACAACATTAAAGAAAAGTATTATAAAAATACTAGATAGGTTAAACCCAAAGAAAATTGTTGTAGTGTCTTCAGCACCACAAATCCGATATCCAGATTGTTATGGAATTGATATGGCTAAAATAGAAGATTTTATCGCCTTTAAAGCGGCTATTGAACTATTAAAAGAAAGCAACCAATACATTATTGTAGACGATGTTTATAAGAGATGTATCAATCAGGTTGATGTTCAAGATTCAGAATTCATAAATCATGTAAAAGAAATTTATGCACCCTTTACAGCCTCTGAAATCTCTGCTAAAATTGCCCAAATGTTAAAAACAGAAGATATCAATGCAGAAGTAGATGTTATTTATCAAACGGTAGATAATTTACACAAAGCATGCCCAGATCATTTAGGAGATTGGTATTTTACAGGAGATTATCCAACCGATGGAGGAAATAGGGTTGTAAATGATGCGTTTATTAATTTTTATGAAGGAAACAATAAACGAGCCTATTAAAAAATGATTGGCTGCTATTGAATAATCAATTATATTTGAGGGAATAAAATTTAAAATTATTATGGCCACATCCACAATTAGCGTTATAATTTCCATAGCTCTTCTTTTATTGACGCTCATATCACTTTACAATCGGCTTGTAAAACTTAGAAACAATAGAGAAAATGCTTTTGCCGATATAGACGTACAATTAAAGCAACGTCATGATTTAATACCGCAATTAGTAGATACCGTAAGAGGTTATATGAAACACGAAGAAAAAGTGTTAACCAATATTACAGCTGCTAGAGCTGGAGCTTTAAGCGCATCTACAATTGATGAAAAAATTGCTGCAGAGAATCATCTGTCTTCTGCTTTAAGTGGTTTAAATATAGCTGTAGAGGCTTATCCGGATTTAAAAGCCAGTAGTAATTTTACACAATTACAAGAAGAAATTTCTGATGTTGAAAATAAGCTGTCAGCAGTAAGAAGGTTTTTCAATTCAGCCACAAAAGAATACAATAATGCCGTTGAAACATTTCCTTCTAATATAATTGCAGGAATGTTCTCTTTTAAGAAAGAATCTATGTTTGATTTAGGGACAACAGAAAGAGAAACTTTAGAAAAAGCTCCAAAGGTTAGTTTTTGATCTATGCAGTATGTTGGCTTACAATCTCAAATAAGCAGTAATAATTACAAATCTATTTTACTTCTTATAGCCTTTCCATTATTATTATTTGGATTAGTATGGCTTTTCTTTTTCGCCACTAATTTATATATGCATGATCAAGATAAAGTATTTGTTCTTGAATCGGTAAATAAAATCTTTATTCAGACAGTTCCTTACGTTAGTATTGGAGTTACTATTTGGTTCTTGATTGCATGGTTTTCTCATTCATCTATCATTCGAAAGGCTACCAACTCTAAACCGTTAAATCGAAAAGAAAACAAAAGAGTGTATAATTTGGTTGAGAACCTTTGTATTTCAAGGGGGATGAAAACACCTAAAATATGTATCATTGAAGATGATTCATTAAATGCTTTTGCAAGTGGATTAACTGATAAAACTTTTACTGTAACATTTTCAAGAGGGATTATTAACAAACTAGAAGATGATGAATTAGAAGCTGTTATAGCACATGAACTAACTCATATTATCAATCGTGATGTGCGACTTTTAATTATTTCTATCATCTTTGTAGGAATATTTGCATTCATTAGTGAAATTGCCTTTAGAAGTATTCGCTATAGAGGAAGTAATAGAGGTAAAAAAGAAGGAGGAGTTATTTTTATTATTCTATTATTAGGGATTATTGGCTTAGTACTTTCTTACTTTTTTAGATTTGCGTTATCTAGAAAACGAGAATATTTAGCAGATGCAGGTGCTGTAGAAATGACAAAAAATCCTTTAGCACTAGCAAACGCTCTAAAAAAAATATCAGAAGATCCATGGATTGAAGCGGTAAAAAGAGAGGATGTGGCTCAAATGTTCATTGATCATCCAACTAAAAAAGATAAGAGAAGATCATTTACTTTTATTGATAGAATTTTTGCAACTCACCCACCAATTAAAAAAAGAATTCAGATTTTAGAGCAATTTTAAAAAAAAGTACCCAATGGGTACTTTTTTATGTTGGTTATACGCTATAAGTAAAAAAGCAAAAAAATCACAGATTTTATTTTCCTGCAGCATATCTTTTAGCCACCTCGTTCCAGTTAATTACATTAAAAAAAGCTTCAATATAATCTGGACGTCTGTTTTGGTAGTTTAAATAATAG
>CATISV010000169.1 GCA_949541125.1 Flavobacterium sp. SCGC AAA160-P02 | reverse complement strand
GCTCCTACGATCGATGGATAGCCTTCATATTCTGCACCATATTTCTTATATACAAACTCATGAATTCCTTGTAATTCAGTTTCTGACATATGAGGTTTCATAGCTTTCATAACTTCAATCTGACCTATAGCTGAAATCCTAATCGCCTTGGTTAATAATGCAATCTCCTCTTCACTTTTAATCTCTCGCATGTTCGTTAAAGTTGAGCTTAAAAAACTAATATCAATATTTGTTTTTTGCTGTAATGCTATCAAAATTTTTTGTTTAACCTCTTTTTTTAAAAGATCTGTTTTCGCATACTTATAGGAAGTTAAAAGTGTATCTTCTTTAATCTCTGGAGAATAAGACCCTACTCTATCGATTATATTAATAACGTTAGCACTACTTTCTATAGGGGTTTTTGCAACATTATTATATACTTGTTTTTTTATCGTTGATAAAAACAAACGGGGATCATACCCTGACTTTGTTTTAAAATTTTTAACTAAATCAAAAAGATCTGTACCTTTTAAATCACGATAATCATCTTTGAATTTTTCTATAAATACTTTATCAAATTCTTTAAAATCAATGGTCATATTTGTAAAATCCTCTATATGTTTAACCATAGTAAATCCTAATTGATTTTTAGCTCCTTCTATTCCCAAACGTTTTCCATTCCACATTTCTGCTAGCTTATCACGTTTTTGTACATATAAAATTTCGTGATATGTGTTTCCGAATTTATCTATTTGATTTTCAGAAAAAAGAATCAAAACAGAATTAGGTTCTCTAAATCCTGTTAAATAATAAAAGTTTGGGTCTTGATGAAAGACATAGTTTACGTCATTAGCTCTATTTCGAATTGGATTTGAAAATATTAAGGATATAGAATTTTTTGGCATTTTAGAACGAAAAAATTCTCGCCGACTCTTATGGAATTCTTTAGGTAAATAATCTGATGGTGTATCAGATTGAGAAAAACCAACAATAGTAAAGAAAGAAATAAACAATAGTACACCTAGTTTCTTCATAAGAATATTTTTAAAACCTTAAAACTAATATTAATTCTATAAACTTAGTAAATAATTAACATAATTTTCATTAGCAAAAACGAGATCGTTTTATTAGGTATTTTCAATACATTTGCAAAAGAAATAACCAATGAAATCAACAGATGAAAAATACAGCATTAACTCATATTCATAAAAAGCTTGGAGCTAAAATGGTTCCTTTTGCAGGATACCATATGCCGGTACAATATGAAGGTGTTACTAAAGAACATTTAACAGTCAGAAATGATGTAGGAGTTTTTGACGTAAGTCATATGGGCGAGTTCTTAGTTGAAGGAGAAAATGCCTTGACTTTGGTTCAAAAAATAACATCAAACGACGCATCTAAACTTAAAATTGGTGATGCACAATATAGTTGCTTCCCAAATGATAATAATGGAATTGTTGATGATTTAATTTGTTATAGACTTGATGAAAATACTTATTTATTGGTTGTAAATGCTTCAAATATTGAAAAAGATTGGATGTGGGTTCAGAAACACAACAAAACAATTAAAGCGGAGTTAAAAAATATTTCTGATCAGTATTCATTACTGGCAATACAAGGTCCAAAAGCTATTGAATCAATGCAATCATTAACCTCCATTAATCTTGCTGAAATTGCTTTTTATAAATTTAAGATTGCTGATTTTGCTGGTATTGAAAATATCATTATTTCTGCAACCGGTTATACAGGTTCCGGGGGGTTTGAAATCTATGTAAAAAATAACCACGCAGAACAAGTTTGGGATAAAGTACTTGATGCCGGAGAAGATTATGGAATCAAACCAATTGGTTTAGCAGCCCGTGATACTTTGCGTCTCGAAATGGGGTATTGTCTCTATGGAAATGATATTAATGATAATACCTCTCCTATTGAGGCTGGTTTGGGTTGGATTACAAAATTTTCAAAAGACTTTATCAATTCTGATTTTCTCAAAGCACAAAAAGAAAATGGTGTTCGTAGAAAATTAGTCGGATTTGTGTTAACAGAAAGAGGAATTCCAAGAAAAGATTATCCCATTGTAAATGCTGAAGGAAATGAAATAGGAATTGTAACTTCTGGAACAATGAGTCCATCTCTTGGAAAAGGAATTGGTATGGGATATGTTCCCAAAGAAATTTCCAACTCTGGAAATGAAATTTTTATACTAGTCCGTAAAAAGCAAATTCCAGCGACGATTGTAAAATTACCTTTTTATAAAGGATAAAAAATTAAGGCCTTGCTTCAGACATTAAATCTAAAGTGCATGACATCTCCATCTTGTACAACATAGTCCTTGCCCTCTATTCGCATTTTTCCAGCTTCTTTTACTTTAGCTTCTGTACCGTACAAAACATAATCTTCATAACTAATTGTTTCTGCTCTGATAAATCCTTTTTCAAAATCAGTGTGAATGACTCCTGCAGCTTGAGGTCCTGAGGCTCCTATTGGTATCGTCCAAGCTCTAACCTCTTTTTCTCCTGCTGTAAAATAGGTTTGAAGATTTAATAAGGTATAAGCTGAACGAATTAAACGAGATACGCCAGCTTCTTGTAAGCCCATATCTTCAAGAAATAATTGTCTTTCTTCGTAATCTTCCAATTCCGCAATATCTGCTTCGGTTGCCACAGCTAAAACAATTACTTCTGCATTTTCATCTCTTACAGCTGTTTTAACTTTATCTACATAACTATTTCCTGAAACAGCTGATTGTTCGTCTACGTTACAAACGTATAAAACGGGTTTTGCGGTAATGAACTGAAGAGATTTTATAAATACTTCTTCCTTTTCATTAAAATTAATCGTTCTTACTGACACTCCTTGTAATAATGTTTCTTCTACCTTTAAAAGAACAACCAATTCAGCCTGAGCTTCCTTATTTCCTGTTTTAGCTATTTTTTTTACACGCTCCAACCGTTTTTGAACCGTTTCTAAATCTTTCAATTGTAATTCAATATCAATAGTTTCTTTATCTCTTACAGGGTCTATAGAGTTATCTACATGGATAATATTATCATTATCAAAACAACGAAGTACGTGAAGGATTGCATCTGTTTCTCGAATATTCGCTAAAAATTGATTTCCAAGTCCTTCTCCTTTACTTGCCCCTTTAACCAATCCGGCGATATCAACAATCTCAACAGTTGCAGGTATTACTTTTTCAGGATTTACTATTTCTTCTAACTTTTCTAAACGAGTGTCTGGTACATTAACCACACCTATATTAGGTTCTATCGTACAAAAAGGAAAATTGGCACTTTGAGCTTTTGCATTCGATAGACAATTAAATAAAGTTGACTTTCCTACGTTGGGCAATCCTACGATTCCTGCTTTCATTTTTTAATATTTTTCAGTTGCAAATATAAAAGTTATTCTTTCCTTTTTGTAGGTTTTTTATTCAAAGAAATAATTAGAAAATATTTACATCTACTAAAATTATAATTTACCTATAACTATAATATGAAATGATAATATCGATTAGTTTAAAAAACCATTTTTTGGGATGTAAAAAATTCACCATAAGAGGGTATTGACTAATCTAATTAAAAGTTATAAAAATTGTCTTAATTGTTAAAGCAGGGTTAATTTAATAACCTTAAGTAGTAAACATTACTAAAAATAGCTTAGGTGGGTTTACCCAGGCTGTTTTTTTAATTATTATTCATGATGCATAAATTTCTGTTTCTCAAATAATAATTCTTTTGTTTCTATATTGTTTTCATCAGGAATACAACAATCTACAGGACAAACAGCTGCACATTGAGGCTCTTCATGGAAACCAACGCATTCAGTACACTTATCAGCAACTATAAAATAAATTTCATCTGAAATAGGTTCTTTTTCATCCTCTGCATTTACAGAATTTCCATTGGGCAAAATTACATTTCCAGTCAAATCAGTTCCATCAGCATAGTTCCAATCCTCAGCTCCTTCATATATAGCTGTGTTTGGACATTCGGGTTCGCAAGCCCCACAATTTATACAGTCATCTGTTATTATAATTGCCATCCTTGTTCGCTTTAGTTTGTGTAACTTTGCTAAACAAAAATAATTCCTTAGATAATATCAACCAAAAATAAATGAGTAGTATTCAAAGTAGAATCGATGCTTTTGCAGAGCTAGGTAATTTTTTAAGTCAGTTTTCTTCTGTTAAAATTGAAAAGAATGAAGCCGTTTTACACAATGATTTATTTTTTGATGGTTTTAAGCATCAGATGAAATTAGCTAGTGAAAATAATGCTTGGTTTACCAGTGATAATATTTTATTTTCCCTTGAAAATTGGTCGAAATCTTTGACCAATAAAAACTTAAAAGAATGGACCTCTAGAGAAATTATACAAGAAAAATCTACAAAAACAGTTGCTATTGTGATGGCAGGAAATATTCCACTAGTAGGTTTCCATGATTTTTTATCTGTCTTAATTCATGGACATAAGGTGCTGATAAAGCTATCATCTAATGACAAATATTTATTACCGTTTTTGGCTAAATATTTAGAATATATTGACCCCTATTTCAAAGGGAAAATAATATTTACAGAGAACAAACTAGAAAACTATGAGGCTGTTATTGCAACAGGAAGTGATAATACGGCTCGTTATTTTGAATACTATTTTAAACATAAACCTAATATCATTAGAAAGAATAGAAATTCTATTGCCATAATTCAAGGGAATGAAACTGAAGAAGATCTTGAAAATTTGAGTGAAGATATTTTTAGGTATTTTGGATTGGGATGTAGGAATGTTTCTAAATTGTTTGTTCCAAAAGGTTATGATTTTGATCAATTCTTTAAAGGAATATATCCTAAACACAACATTATCAATAACCTAAAATATGCTAATAATTATGATTATAATAAAACGGTTTATCTGATGAGTGAATTTGACATTCTGGAAAACGGGTTTGTAATGATTAAACAAGATACTAAATACTCATCACCTATTGCAAGTATATTCTATGAGTATTATGATAATACGATTGATTTAAAAAATAAAGTTCGTGAGGATTCAGATAAAATTCAATGTATTGTTGCTAATAACTTTATAGATAATGAAGTAAAATTCGGTCAAACACAATATCCCAGATTATGGGATTATGCTGATGGAGTAAACACACTCCAATTTTTATCTAAAATTTAATTTTTAAAGATATTATTTTCAATAAAAAATATGGAAATTTACACCCTCAAAACAATAGACAATGAAAAAACACAACTTTAGTGCTGGGCCCTGCATATTACCCGAAATAGTTTTACAAAAAGCATCAGAAGCTGTTATCAACTTTAATAATGATGATCTTTCATTAATTGAAATATCACACAGAAGTAAACCTTTTGTAGACGTAATGGAAAATGCTAGAGCACTAACTTTAGAATTGTTAGGCCTTGAAAATAAAGGGTACAAAGTTTTATTTTTACAAGGTGGTGCAAGTACTCAATTTTTAATGACTGCCTATAATTTATTAATCAAAAAAGCTGCCTATTTAAATACAGGAACTTGGTCGGACAAAGCGATTAAAGAGGCTAGAATATTTGGTGAACTAGAAGAAGTTGCTTCCTCAAAGGATAAAAACTTTACCTATATTCCCAAGGAATATGAAATTCCTAAAGATGCAGATTATTTTCACTGCACAAGTAATAATACTATTTTTGGAACCCAACTAAAAAGTTTTCCAAAGTTAGATATCCCTTTGGTCTGTGATATGAGCTCCGATATATTTTCTCGTCAATTGGATTTTTCAACATTTGATTTAATATATGCAGGAGCTCAGAAAAATATGGGCCCTGCAGGTACAACAGTTGTCATTATTAAAGAAAATATTTTGGGAAAAGTTTCAAGAACAATTCCTTCTATGTTAAACTATAAAATTCATTTAGGAAAAGATAGTATGTTTAATACACCTTCTGTTTTTCCTGTCTATGTTTCTATGTTAACTCTAGAATGGCTAAAAGATCTAGGGGGGATTTCATTTATTGAAAAAGTGAATCAAAAGAAAGCAGCTTTACTATATCATGAGATAGACAGAAACCCTTTATTTAATGGTATTGTTAATAAAGAAGACAGAAGTAATATGAATGCAACATTTTCATTAATCGACAATTCTTTAAAAGATCGCTTTGACAATTTGTGGAAAGAAGCAAGAATTAATGGATTAAATGGACATAGAAGTGTTGGTGGTTATAGGGCAAGTATGTATAATGCATTACCTTTATATAGTGTACAAGCACTGGTTGACACGATGCAAGAATTAGAAAGAAAAGCTTAATAATGAAAATATTAGCAAACGACGGGATTTCTCAAAGTGGAATTGAGGATCTAAAAAAAGAAGGTTTTGAGGTAATTACAACCAAAGTAGCTCAAACACAATTAGAAAAATTCATCAATGAGCACCAAATTGATGCCATATTGGTAAGAAGTGCTACACAAATTAGACAAGAATTAATCGATGCATGTCCAAGTATTAAGTTAATTGGTCGTGGTGGTGTTGGTATGGATAATATTGATGTTGATTATGCCAAAAGTCAAGGTGTACATGTCATTAATACACCTAATGCATCGTCTAGTTCTGTTGCAGAATTAGTTTTTGCACATTTGTTTGGAATGGTTCGCTTTTTACACCAATCAAACAGAGAAATGCCTTTGGAAGGAGATTCTCGTTTTAAACATTTAAAAAAGGCATATGCTGAAGGAATTGAACTAAGAGGTAAAAAGATAGGTATTATTGGTTTTGGAAGAATTGGTCAGGAGGTAGCAAAGATTGCATTAGGATTAGGGATGGAAGTGATAGCCAATGATCATTATACAGAGAGTGCTCCTATACGTATTGAATTCTTTAACGGACAACATATCACTATCCCAATACACACATCTGATTTAGATACTTTACTAAAAAAGAGTGATTTTATAAGCTTACATGTTCCTGTGCAAAAAAATTATCTTATTGGAGAAAAAGAAATTCAAAAAATGAAAAATGGTGTAGGGATTGTAAATGCTGCAAGAGGCGGAGTAATCGATGAAATAGCATTAATTAAAGCTATTGAAACAGGTAAGGTAAAATTTGCTGGACTAGATGTTTTTGAAAAAGAACCAACACCAGAAATTCAATTACTAATGAACCCTGAATTATCGTTAAGTCCTCATATTGGTGCAGCAACAAAAGAAGCTCAAGATAGAATAGGTACAGAACTCGCAAAGCAAATTACTACATTACTCAAATAATAGAAAATATTAACTTTTTTATAGCTTATAAAATTATATTTTTTGCTTAACAAATTATATTGAAATAAATAGTATACATGGCCATTGTTAACCCTTTTAAGGCAATAAGACCCAGTAGAGATAAAGTAGCTTTAGTGTCTTCCAAATCGTATGAAGATTACACGACAGAAGAATTAGAAGCAAAACTAGAGTTAAATCCTTTTTCTTTTTTGCATATTATCAATCCTGGATATAGATTACATCAAGAAATTTATGGTGTAGAACGTTATCAAATGGTTCATAAAAGGTATAATGAATTTAAAGCAAATGGAATATTTATAAAAGATAATTCTCCATCTTTTTATATTTATGAGAATTCAGATTCATATAATTCTTTTTGTGGTATAATTGCTGCTACATCAGTAGAGGATTATAAAAAAGGTCTCATAAAAAAACATGAAGGAACTATTAAAAATAGAGAACTATTATTTGAAAACTATTTAAAATCAACTGGTTTTAACGCTGAACCTGTTTTATTGATGTTCGAGGATGATCAAAACTTTAATGACTTACTAATTAAAATAAAAAAAGGAACACCTGAATATGAGTTTTCAACAACGGATAAAAAAATTCACCGTTTATGGTTAGTTCAAAGACCTGAAAAAATTAGAAAAATTCAAACTTATTTTGGTAATAAAAACTTGTATATAGCTGACGGACACCACAGAACAGCTTCCTCTGCCCTTTTATCTGAAGATTTAAAATCAGAAAATTCTCAACACAAAGGAACTGAAAATTACAACTATTTTATGAGTTATTTAATCCCCGAATCTGATATAAGGATTTCAGAATTTAATCGTTTTGTTAAAGATTTAAACGGGCTTAGTACTGATGAATTTTTGATTAAATTAGATAAATATTTCAAAATAAAAAATAGAGGTACTAATTTTTATAAACCGTCACAAAAGCATCATTTTAGCATGTACCTGGAGGGTGAATTTTATTCTTTATATTTAAGAAAAAACACCTACACTCAAAACGATGTATTATCTAAACTTGATGCTGAGATTCTTTATAGAACTGTATTAGAGCCTATTTTAGGGATTAATGACTTAAATAACAATAATCGTATTGGTTATTCTAATAATAAATTGGATATATTGTCGATGAAAACAACTGTTGATGACGGTGACTATAAAGTAAGTTTTGGAATGGTACCGATTACAATAAATGAAATGAAAGAAATTGCTGATGCAAAATTAATAATGCCTCCAAAAACTAGTTATATTGAACCCAAATTAAGAAGTGGTTTAATAATGTATGAATTTTGATTATGCACATAAAAAATAATTTAGATAAAATACGAACTTCTATTTCTAAAGATGTAACCTTAGTTGCTGTTTCTAAGACAAAACCAATTTCTGATATCCTAGAAGCTTATGATGCTGGCCAAAGAGTTTTTGGTGAAAACAAAATACAGGAAATGGTAGCTAAATATGAAGTTTTACCAAAAGATATTCAATGGCATATGATTGGTCATCTTCAAAGAAATAAGGTAAAATATATGGCTCATTTTGTTGATTTAATCCATGGTGTTGATAGTTTTAAAACTCTAAAAGAAATAGACAAGCAAGCTAAAAAGCACGAAAGAGTTATCTATTGTTTATTACAAGCGAGAATAGCTAAGGAGGAAACAAAATTTGGATTTACACTAACTGAAATTTCTACTATTCTGAACTCTGAAGAATTAAAAATCCTCACAAATATTAAAATTATTGGATTAATGGGAATGGCAACATTTACAGATAATTTAGACATTGTTGCAAATGAGTTTTCATTATTAAAAACTTTTTTTGATGAACAAAAAGTTCAGCATTCAAAACTTAAAATATTATCAATGGGTATGAGTGGAGATTATCAAATTGCGATTAAAAATGGAAGTACAATGATTAGAGTTGGTAGTTCTATTTTTGGAGCAAGAAATTATATAACATAGAGCATCTGATTTGTACGCAATTTTAGATATAGAAACAACAGGAGGAAAATTTGATGAAGAAGGCATTACTGAAATTGCTATCTACAGATTTGATGGTCAAACCATAGTAGATCAGTTCATTAGTCTTGTTAATCCCGAAAAACCAATTCAAGATTTTGTAGTAAAACTTACTGGGATTAATAATAAAATGTTACGTAATGCTCCAAAATTTTTTGAAATTGCAAAACGTATTATTGAAATTACTGAGGATGCAACACTCATTGCACACAATACCGAATTTGATGCTAGAATTTTAAAAACTGAATTTGATAGGTTGGGCTATGATTATCAAAAAAACACCATTTGTACTATAGAATTAAGTAGAAAGTTAATTCCTGATGAAAAATCATATAGTTTAGGAAAATTATGTAAATCATTAGGAATTCCAATGAGTAATAGACATAGAGCTTCAGGAGATGCAAAAGCAACTGTTCAATTGTTTAAATTATTATTAGCAAAAGACAACAACAAAGAAATTATTGAGGATTCTATTAAATATTTCGATAATAGAAAAGTAAAAGAAAAAATAAATTCAATTTTGGAGACCATTCCAAACCAAATGGGTATATATTATATCCACAATTTAAAAGGTAAGGTAATATTTATAGGAAAAGGGGAGAACTTAAAATATGAACTTACCAAGCTATTCTTAAAACAAAGTAAACGAGCTAAAAAAATTCAGGAAAAAGTCCATAAAGTAAGTTTTGAATTTACTGGTAATAAATTGTTTAACAGGTTAAAATACCATATAGAATTAGAAACATTACAACCTAAATATAATTTTCACAAAAAGAACATAAAACAAGTTAGAAACTTTTCACATTCAGATTTTATCCTACAATTAAAAGGAAGAGAAATTAATGAAAAAGGAGTGATTTTGGTTGAAAAAAATGAAGTCGTTGGTTTTGGTTTTACAAATTTATCTTTTCAGGAATCTGAATTAACAATCTTAAAAAAGATACTCATACCAATAGAAAACAAACAGCTAGCTAAAACTATTGTCAAAAACTATATGAAAAGGAATGATGTTTCAAAAATAATCCGTTTATAAGCTTACAATTATTTAAATAATATCTAGGTTATAAATATCAAAATAAAAAAAATTACAACCTTAAATGATCAATAGGTAGCTTATGTCAATCTATTATCGTTTAGTTTAAAAATTAAATTGTAGTATATTGTAGTTTAATAACTAATGTATCTTGGAAAACAAAATAGAAAATAAGAATTCCTTAAAGCATACACTTCACGAAATTATTTATGAAGCCGATACCAAAGCAGGAAAGCTTTTTGATATCATATTACTAATTACAATCCTAGCAAGCATTGTTTTCGTAATGCTTGAAAGTGTGCAAAGCATTAATGATAAATACGGTGATTTTTTAAATATTGCTGAGTGGATTATTACAATTTTATTTTCTATAGAATATATCTTACGAATCATTACCGTAAAAAAGCCTTGGAAATATATTTTTAGTTTCTATGGTATTATAGATTTTCTATCTACCATTCCAAAATATGTATCTATAATTTTAATTGGAAGTCACAATCTAGCTGCTCTAAGGGCATTAAGGTTATTGAGAGTCTTTAGAATTTTGAAAGTAACTCGTTATATTGGTGAATCTAATCGATTATTAGTCGCTCTAAAATCCAGTAGGCCAAAAATTGCAGTTTTCTTGTTTTTTGTATTAATCCTCTGTATTATTTTAGGAACCATTATGTATATGGTTGAAGGATCTGAAAATGGATTTACAAGTATTCCAAGAAGTGTGTATTGGGCTATTGTAACTCTTACTACAGTTGGATACGGCGATATTGCTCCTGGCACACCTCTAGGTCAGTTCATAGCAAGTGCTATTATGATTTTAGGATATGGTATTATCGCGATTCCCACTGGTATTGTTGGTTCTGAAATCATGAAATCAAGAATTAATACAAGTACACAAGCCTGTCCAAGTTGTATGCGTGATAACCATAATGATGATGCTATATATTGCTATTATTGTGGAGATAAATTAAATGAATAATGGATTCCAAGAATAAAACGCTAATCTGTATTCTAGGACCTACAGCTATTGGCAAAACCTCTTTGAGCATTTTATTAGCAAAGTATTTTAAAACTGAAATTATTTCATGTGATTCAAGACAATTCTACAAAGAGATGACTATAGGTACAGCTGTTCCTGAACAAGAGGAATTACAAGACGTACCACATCATTTTATTCAAAATAGAAGTATTATAGAAGAGTATAATGTAGGAGCTTTTGAAAGAGATGCTTTAATGACTTTAGAAAAACTCTTTAAAAAACATGATCAACTAATAATGGTTGGAGGTAGTGGTTTATACATAGATGCTGTTTTAAAAGGCTTTGATAAATTTCCAAAAGTTGATCAGTCAATCCGAAAAAAACTAACAGAAAGATTTGAAAAAGAAGGGATAATTCCTCTTCAGGAGGAGTTAAAAGAATTAGATATAAAATCGTATAACTCTATTGATTTAGAGAATCCACAAAGACTTATAAGAGCCTTAGAGATTTGTGTTGGTACAAATTTACCATATTCTAGCTTTAAGGGCAAAACAAAAGAAAAAAGAAGCTTTAGCACTATTAAAATTGGTCTTCATGGAGAACGGCAAAAAATGTATGATAGAATTAATTTAAGGGTTGATTTAATGATTAAAAAGGGTCTCATTGAAGAAGCAACAAGATTATACCCAAACAAAAACCTTAATGCATTACAGACTGTTGGTTACAAGGAATTATTTTTATTAAATGACGACGTATATACGAAAGAATTTGCAGTTGAAGAAATTAAAAAAAACACCAGAAGGTTTGCCAAAAGGCAATTAACTTGGTTTCGAAAGGACAAAGAAATAATATGGTTTGATTTTGAAGAGGATTCTAAAAAAATAATCAAAATGATTGAAAACAATTTGTAAGACTTTTTAGAACTATTATAGTTCAAAAGTCAAACGCTTTTTTATCTTTGTTAAAAATTCAATTATAGACATAGTTTTAATTTGGCTTGTAGTTGGTAAAATTAAAAACAGATGACAATATAATTGAGAATTAATAACCAAAAATAAAAAGAAGGGCTTCGGTATATCCTTCAGAATATTAAAATGAAATCAAGACTATTATTTATCGCCTTTTGTTTGATTGGTATTGTTGCAAACGGACAAACCAAAGTTGGAACTATCAATTCTGAATTTATTATTGGAATGATGCCTGAAACTAAAAAAGTTATCGCTAAACTAAATGATTATGCTGCTAGATTAGACTCTTCTTATCAAGTAAAATTGACAGAGTATAATGAAAAAGTTGCTGCTTTTCAAAAACTTGACCCTAGTCTTTCTGATGACTTTAAAAAAATTAAAATTGACGAAATCACAGAAATGGAACAGGAAATACAAAAAAGTCAGCAAAACGGAAATAGCCTGATAAATCTTAAAAAAGATGAGTTGATGACTCCATTGTACAAAATTTTGAGTGATGTTATTACTGAAATAGCAAAATCTGAAAATTATACTCAAATTTTAACTACCTCTGGAAACGAGTTTGCCTTCATAGATAATAATTTTGATATTACTGAAAAGGTAATGGCAAAATTAGGTATAAAAATTTCTCCTCCAGCTAAAGAATAAGTTTATTCTTCAATCTTAATAACTACCTAAAGATTCTATTTTATTGATAGCTTCCTTGTTTTTCTTGTTCGTTAATATCAAAAAAAATAAAAACAGTAACAATTAAAGTGATGGGAACTAAAAAGAATTTAATTACTTCAGAGAAAGCAGTGAGGGTTAAATAAATTGGATCTTTATATAAATTCATCATCTCCATTGGATTTGAAGCATCAAAAGACAAAGATCCCATCTGAGTTAATTGATAAATTATTGCTGGTAATTGGGTAATTAAACTTAAACACCATACAATTAAACCTATTACAATAAGAATCCCAAAAGTATTCCACCAATGTCCTTTAATAAAAGCAAACGAACCTCCAATCGCATCCATAGCCTCTTTTTCAAAAAAAACAAGAATACAAGAAGATAAAGACAATACTATTCCAAGATATATTCCTGGGAAAAAACAAAATAAAGTTCCTGTAAAAATGATAATTCCACTAACAATATAAAGAGCTATAAATGACCAGAATTTATGCATTGTCATGTTTTTTATATAATCATAATCTATCTTTCCCTGATTATCTGTGTAGGATTTTATGTAATACATCGCTGAGGCATTAATCATTACATATGCGATTAAATAGAAAATTAAAAGCACCCCTAGTGAAATAAAAAACACACCAAAGTTTATACTTTGTCCTTGGTAACTTTCAGTATTATCAAGAAGAAAGACAACTGAAAAAAAATCTGACATATTTAAAAAAAAGTAAAAAGTGGAGGCTATTGCTAAAATAATTGGAACTAGAGATATTTTTATTATTGTTGTGAAAAAGGGTTTCCCTTCTTCTTTTAGAAATTTAAATGCATCCGAAATCATTGTTCCTACATCTCTTTCTTGTTTAAATTCTATAAATTCATTTGTATTCATTGTATCTTTTTTAGTTTAATCAGATAAATAATAAAATAATTAAAAGTAATAACAATTTTATCTCCTACTGTAATTTGGAGCTTCTTTTGTAATAGTAACATTATGAGGATGACTTTCATTGATTCCAGAAGTGGTAATTCTCACAAACTTACTTGTTTTTTTTAGTGTCTCTATATCTTTAGAACCACAATATCCCATTCCAGCTCTTAATCCTCCTATAAATTGATGAATACTTTCAAATAAATCTCCTTTATAAGGAACTCTTCCTACTATACCCTCTGGTACTAATTTTTTGATATCGTCTTCAACATCCTGAAAGTAACGATCTTTAGAACCTTGTTTCATGGCTTCCACAGAGCCCATTCCTCTGTATGATTTAAATTTTCTCCCTTCAAAAATAATGGTTTCTCCAGGTGATTCTTTCGTTCCTGCCAATAAGGAGCCTAGCATAACACAATCTGCTCCTGCAGCAATTGCTTTGGGGATATCCCCAGTATAACGAATTCCACCATCGGCAATAACTGGAACACCAGACCCTTCAATTGCAGCTGCTACTTCTAAAACTGCGGATAATTGTGGAAATCCAACACCAGCAACAATTCTAGTTGTACAAATCGAGCCAGGGCCAATTCCTACCTTAACAGCATCTGCCCCAGCCTCTACCAAATATTTAGCGGCTTCAGCTGTTGCAATATTTCCAACAACTATGTCTAAGTCAGGAAATAATTTTTTTAAGGATTTTAAAATAGCAACAACTCTTTCAGTATGACCATGTGCAGTATCAATAATAACCGCATCTACTCCAGCTTTTACTAAAACTATAGCTCTATCAACAGCATCTGTGGTAACGCCTAATGCTGCTGCTACACGTAATCTCCCGTAAGCATCTTTATTAGCAATTGGTTTTTGAGTAACTTTAGTAATATCTCTAAATGTAATCAATCCTTTTAATTTGTATTGAGAATCTGTGATTAATAATTTTTCAATCTTGTTTTGTTGTAAAATAGATTCCGCATCTTTTAAAGAAGTTCCGACAGAAGCAGTAATTAAATTTTCTTTGGTCATCACCTCTACAATTGCTCTATCATTTTTATGTTCAAAACGTAGATCTCTGTTCGTCACAATTCCTTTGAGGATTCCTTTATTATCAACAACTGGGATACCACCTATTTTATGCTCACGCATAGCATTTTTTGCATCTAAAACTGTTGCATCTAAAGGTAAAGTAACAGGGTCCATGATCATTCCACTTTCAGCTCTTTTTACTTTTCTAACTTCATGAGCTTGCTGTTCAATAGTCATATTTTTATGCAATACCCCTATTCCTCCCTCACGAGCCATCGCAATGGCCATAGAGGATTCTGTTACAGTATCCATTGCAGCGGATACAATAGGAACATTAATAGTTATGTTTCTTGTAAATTTTGTCTGGATATTTACATCTCTTGGAAGAACATCAGAGAAAGCAGGAACTAAGAGCACATCGTCGTAAGTTAAGCCTTCTCCTACTATCTTGGAATTGTGAGAAATCATAATGCAATCAACTTATTAAGTAATTGCATACAAATTTACAATATATTTATTGAATTGCTGGTATTTATATACGTATCAGGAATTATTAAGTGATTTTATCGTATTTACTTTGCCAACAATATTCGCTAAAATTTTTTCCAGAGGAAGCACCAAAAAGGAATAATAAGCCCAAAACACCTTTGATGTAAAATAAAAATAACATAAAAAGGTGTCCTGTATTGGCTGAACTATGGTATATAATATCTTTCGTTAAAATAGTAAAAATCAAACTAGCCACAAAAATGGATATACCAAGATTTTCAACATTCTTAATACTCCAGTATTTTATTTTTCTAAGCGGATGTAAATCGGTTCCCCATTTATGTATTAAATAATAATACCCATTTCCCATAGGAGCAAATAATAAAGGGTCATCAGCCTTATCTAATCTGAATAATTTGGAGGGGGCAATAATTTTAAATCCATCTAAAATTGTTTGATGTTTATCCTCTAAACGTTGAATCTTTTCAACAACTTGATCTGGATATGATCCTTTGAAATAACGAGTATCTAGGAAACGAAGGCGATAGTTTATACAAATTTTTTCAATTTGTGAAATGTGAAAAATGGCATCTGTATCAACGTTATCGATATTAAAATTATTAATAGTCCGATTCATTGGTGATTTAGCGAGTCTTTCTAAAACAGAATTATTGGGATTATTAATTTCATTTAAAATTGAATATACCCAACCAATAATATCTTCAGTTTGAATATTTTTTTTTCTTTCTTTAATTAACTCATTATGAATGTCTATGGGTTTTAACATTTTAAAAGGTATTTTTTTATAAATATACGTCTAAAGCAAAGTTAAGAATAAGTAAAAAAATAAATCCCTGTTATTAAAAATAATTCTAAATAAATTGTTAAAACTTAAACTCCAAGGTAACATACCAATTTCTTGGTATAGAAGGAATAATTCCAGGTCCTGGATATCCTGTAGCTCTTCTGGTAAAATAAGAAACGTCCAATAAATTATTGATTCCTGTTTCTAACTTCATAAACTTGTATTTATAAGAAGCTGAAATATCTAAGATTTCATATGATGGTATCGTTCCAATAATTCCACTAACATCACCTGGTGGTGAATTTGAAGCATCGGAAAATTGATCAGAAAGAAAAGTGTATTGAATACTTGAGGTAATGTTTTTATACCCAAATCGAATACCAGTTTTAAAATTGATATCAGGCACAAATTCAACCTTTTTCCCTTCGATGCCATTGGTAATCGCTCTAGTATATTCCGAAGTAATCAATGAGGTATTTAAAAAATAATTCAAACTAAATTGATTATCTAAATTGATTATTTTTTTTAAGTTGAAATCAAAGACTGATTCTATTCCTAAAATCCTAGCATCTCCTATATTAGTTCTCAGTTGTCCTAAGTTATTAATTGGAGGTATAGTTGTCAATAAAAAACCTATACGATCGTTGTAAAATAAACCAAAAACACCAAGATCATAGGTCAACCAGTTATTCCAGTTTCCTCTTGCCCCTAAATCGATCGTAAATCCGTTTTCATCATTTAAATCAGAATCTACTGCATTAGATGGATTTACAATATTTACATCTGAGAATGTAATAGATCGATAATTTTGAGAAATATTTCCGTAAAACTCTATAGAGTTGGTGGGTTTATAACTGGCGCCTATTCCAAATAAAACAAAAGATCTTTCTTTTACTTCATCGATTATTTTATCATCATTAAAATCTGGATTTCCTGCAGCGTCAAAATATGTAAGTCTTAAATCACCTTTACTATCTGTTTTAATATACTCAAACCTGGCTCCTGGTGTAATTGAAAATTTATCCGATATGTAAAAAATATTTTCTGCAAATAATGCTATATTTAAATTAGGGTTTTTAAAATTTCCTAGTATTCTATAATCTGGAAATTGTTGAACAGCAGAATTGAAGTTCGCATCAGAATCATCTGTTCCTGGACCTTGAAATTCGGTATTATTAGCTTTGTAAAATTTTCCTCCAAATAAATACGTAGCTTTTTTACCAAACATAGTATATTCTGACAAATAGCGTGTTTCAAAACCAAAATTATTAAAATCTCCTATGAGTAGCTCCCTTGCTCCTCCTGGATCAGGGAGATCAACTCTTCTGATTCTATAACCAATTGTTTTTCTTGAAGCGTTTAATCCAAAAAAATTAAATGTTAGATTTGATCTATCTGAGAATTTATGTGCCCATTTAAAATTATATAACAACCAATCCACCTTAAACCAATTTCGTGATCGATTGCTTTGCAATGGATTATTATTAAACATATTATCCGAAAGTCCTCCTGCTTGTTTTGCTAAATAATCTAAATAAGTGAATTCTAGGGAAATTTTATTATTTTTATTTAGTTGATACCCTAGATGAATAAAAGCATTGTTGGAATCAAAATCTGAGTTAGGTCTAAATCCATTTCCTTTTTTGTAATTGATGTACCCATAATAAGATAGCTTTTTATTTGTTCCGCTTAGACTAGTAAAATTAGTATATAAACCAAAACTTCCTGTTGTATTTCTTGAAATAATTTCTAGTTTTTTATTAAGTTTTGGTGGTTTGGTAATAAAGTTAACTAATCCTCCAAATTGTGTTCCATACTGTAAAGAAGCTGCTCCCCTTACAATCTGAATTTCTTTTAAACCCTCAGATGCCGGTGTATAATAACTTTCTGGATATCCCAGTACGTCAGCACTAATATCATAACCATTTTGACGAGTATTGAAATTGGAAGTTCTATTTGGATCCAAACCTCTTCCTCCAATATTTAGTTGAAGTCCTGCATCATCATTTTGAAAAATATTTAATCCTGAAATTTGGCTGTAAATTTGTCTGGCATTGTTTGAAGCTAAATTTGCTAGGGATTGATTTACCAGAACAACTTCGGTTTTCTTACCGGCATAAATCGCAGTTCCAACTACATCTTTTAATCGACTTAATTCAAATACTCTTACTTTTCTTGCCTTAATTTGTACTTCAGTTAATTCCTCTGAAAATGACTCTAAAATTATTTGCAAGTTTGCGTATTTATTTCCTTCTATTTTTAGCTCTTTAACTTTAAAATTTTCAGAATAAAAAAACAATGTTAACTTTTCTTTATTACTAACAAATTCAAAGTTTCCTTTGCTATTTGTTTCGGTTAATAAACCTCCATTTTTATCATAAATTTGAACCTTGTTGATTGGAGTATTAACTTCTGATAAAACTTGGCCTGATACTTTTGATTGCGCGTAAATACCAATCTGAAAAAAAAGAAAAAAAATAGTATAACAAATGTTTTTAATATTCATAAGGTTAAATCCCTTTTATTTTAATAGTTGAATTAAATGGTAATATCCATTTTTTATGACGAAATGATTCTTTTTGTTGATATAAATCGACTTGCGGGTCAATAAAGGGTTCACTCAGGCGTCCGTTTAAAGTCACATAACTATCGACAAAAACCTGAACATTTTGATGTCCTTGACTAGAAAAATGATCTCCTAAATAATGAGCATATTCAAGAATGAAATCTGGTTGAAACCCCATTTGCTTTTCTTGAAAAGCTGTCAAAAAATCAGTATTATCAACATAAAAATACTTTTTTGTTTTTTCATCTACAATCTTAAAGTTAGTATTCCCCGCTTTTTCTATCAACATCACTCTCCAAGAAAAACGATAACCTTCTTCTGTCCAAAATAATTCACCTGGATAAAGTAGATATCTCCATGGTAGTAAGAGTTGAATAATAAAAAATGGAATTAGAATAGACTTTAATATTTTTTTTGAGAAAGGCGAATATTCATAATGATTTACAATTTCTTTAGATAATGGAGTTATACCAAGAAATCTTTGAATAAATGCAATTATTTTTCTATGAAAGCCTGCATCGAAAAAAATCAAAGAACTAACAATCATTATGTATGGAAACATCCCTATAGAGAATAGTACTTTTGTAAAAATATGAAAAAATAGAACTAGTAAAAAAGCAACTATTCGAGTTCTTTTGTATATTAATAAAAATGGGATCGTAAGATCATAGACAGCTCCTCCCCAACTCATTAAATAATGAAACCATTCTTGTTGCATAAATGTTTCTCCAATTAATGGTAAATCATATTTTGAGGGTAACCATATTTTTAATGGTTGAGCACGAAACAACCAATCTGAATTAAGTTTGGCTAAACCAGCATAAACATATACAATCCCTAAAAGAAGTTTGATACTATCTATGTTCCATTTTGGAATATGCAAATATTCTTTTTTTCTGAAGTACGCATCTAGTGAAAAATGAGCATTTGCTGGAAGAAAAATTAATAAAAAACTTAGGGTAGAAACAAAATAATAATGATTTAGGTAAGTAGTTTTATCCATTAACTCGATATAGGTAAAAGATAAAAAAAAGACGATGATTGCTATTCTATATTTATAACCAATAGTAATAAAAAGAGAGGATATTGCACAAATTATAAAAATCAAGTATGTAAAGTTTCCAAAAGGTTTTACCCATTCAAAACCATAATATGAAAAGAAAAAAGTGGGCTCAATATAAAGTTTTTCGATCCATCCATATGACCAAAAACGAATAATGCTAAAAAACATCATTAAGCCAAATAAAATTCTAAAAATTACTAAAGGAGACGCATCAGTATTTTTACTCAGATATTTTAAATTCATACTTTTAACTGCAAAAAAAAACCCAAAAATATATAACTAATATACATTTTTAGGTTAGAATTTTTAATTTAGAATATTAGTCATTGTCACCATCTTGATAATCAGATTCTATATTAAATGCTCGAAGCATATCTGTTTTAAAAAAATAAACTAATTTTTGTAATTCATCAAATGCAATCGTCATTTTTGAATTATCAGCATTGATCTGTTCATAAAAATTATTATTCAGGTTATTAATTTGTGATCTTGCAATATTCAATTGATTATCGATTCTTTCTTTAATATCATTTCTGTCTAAATATACCAGGTAGGAACTATAACTATCTCCGTAGCTATTTCCGTCATATTTCTTTCCGTTGAAAAAATTTTCAACAGCTGTTAATGCATCTAATGCTAGCTCTTTTGAAATATCTTTTTTGTAAAAAGCTTCTACTTTTTGAGGTCTTGGAGTACCAGAAAAAACTCCAGCAGGAGTTCCAATTTTGTTTGTTCTTAATCCTTTTTCATAGAAATAAATAAAATCATTTACTAACTTGTTTAAAGAACTAGTAGCTGTATTACCAGAGCTGTTTACGAAAGTATTTCTGTATGACCCATTCCAATCATTTACCACTTCTTGTGTTAAACTATGCATCCGATTGAGAACATCTGTAAGGTATAATTTATACCCTGAAGAGTTTGGATCAGTTGTATATTTAGCCAAGATATTAGTATCATTATCTGATAATCCGTATAATAAATAGTCTAGTGCAGGAAAGCCTTGAGCATCTTGGTTGTTTGAAATAGTTAAATCATAACCTCCATTAGCAATATTATTTTCAACATCACTTACTGTTAAAGGATATACATTCATATAAAAATAATATTGTAATTCTTCCGCCTTACCTAAATTAAACATTTCTACACTTTGCCATGTTTTATATCCATTATACCAGGAGGTTCTTAAAGCATCAAGTGTATTTTGGTTAGGAGTATCTGTAAATGTTTGTCCGGCAGTTTTTAAAGCAGACATTTTATTTGCAAAATCATTATAAGATGGTATAATTATTTCATCAGCAGAGAAGGCGAGCATAGAATCTCGATCAAAATTATCAGGTAAAAGTCCAATGTCGTTTTCATCATCAGAACAGGAATAAAGTATACTTACTGAAATAAATAGTATTACGAACTTTTTTAGCATTTTTAGTGTTTTTGTTATTAATGGAAATTTAAAACAAAAAAAGTGACCCATAAAAAAAGTCACTTTTTTTGAGTATTTATAAAATTAATCTGCTGCTTGAACAACAGTAATTCCAAATCTAGAAGCTATCGCTTCAGACATAGTATCTAAGGTTGTGGCACTAACATCCCAGAATCCATTACCTGCTGTAAGTTGACTGATATAACCATCAACTTCAGCTTTTGTAAAATACGGATTATCTGTATTAGGTATTCTAGTAAATTGTAAACTGTATACAAAACCAAAACCTTCAGAAAGATCGTGAAAAGCAGATGCCCAGTCAGTTCCTAAGCTAGCTTTACCGGCTTGTAAATAGTATACCGCTCTTACAGCGATTACTTTTGAAACATTTTCTCTGATAATTTCAGCTTGTTCGTCTCTAGTTATATAATCTTTATTAACAATCGCAGCTCTTCCTAATTTAAAAGCATCATAAATAGTTGCAGCAATTCCTGAGAAATCTGGATCACCTTCAACTCTTGCTAAATACTTATTAAGGAAAGCATCAGCACCAAGAGCAGGGTTATCTTGAACATCAGCCCCGTAAAGATATCCAAAGGCTTCATCCCATTTGTGCTCCATTGTTGTATAATTTTTACCTGAAGATAGTGTTCCAGCGTCATTATCTGAAACATTACTACCAGCATCCAATACTGCTGGACTTAAGTAATTGTTTAACATTTGATCAGTCATCAAAGCTCCTATTAAACCTTTGTTAACTGCCTGATTCAACTCAAGACCATCTCCGTTAACATAACGAGTTGAACCACCTCCATTTTCTTGGATTTTTCCAGGATTACCAGCAGAAGCATCGGCAGTCCAATTTGGGAATACATCACTTACTTGCGAAGCAATCCAAGAATCAAATTCTGCTTTTATAGCAGTTGCATCTGTGGTATTTGCAGCAAAAAAATCTGCTGAAGCAGCAGTTTTGCTTTTAACACTTTTGGAAGAAGCATTTAAATCTAGGTTTCCTAAATCTGCAAAATCAGCATTACCCTGTTGGTGATCAAACATTCCTTGAAGAGCTCCTAAAGAGGTGGTTTCGTCTTTTAAAGCATCTATGAGTTCTTTAGCCATTGCTATTCTTTGTGTTTGTCCATCATAACTTACAGTAGTCGCCCCATCTCTAAGAAAGGTATACGTTGCAGGTGCAACAGTCGGATCTGGTTGTACTGGATCATTATCATCATTTTTACAAGAGATAAAAACAAAGGTAGATAATGCTAAAAGTAAAAATATTTTTTTCATTTTTTATTTAGATTTAATTAAAATAATTTATAAATTTTCGGCAAATATAATTAACAAATTATTACTTATCAAAACTATTTAGAATAAATTTAAATAATATATTTGAAATTTTAAGATAGTATTAACATAACATAGATATATTCAACTATTTGTGGGGAAATAGATAAATCTATAAAAAAAATTAATGGAATCACTAACCTAATTTTTAAAAATCTGTAGCGCTTGATTGTAGGCGTTTTCAAAACTCATTGTTTTGATTCCTGTTTGAATTTTTTGTTCTGTGAAGAATGAAATTAATTTTTCTGTTGGCATATTACCTGTTAACTCATCTTTTGCCATTGGGCAGCCCCCATATCCTTTAATAGCACCATCAAAACGTCTACAACCTGCTTTGAATGCAGCTTCCACTTTTTCATACCAAAAGAATGGAGTTGTATGAATGTGTGCACCAAATTCAATAGCTGGATATGTTGGAATTAAGTTTGAAAATAAATAATCAATCTGATCTGGCCTTGAGCTACCTATAGTGTCTGATAATGATAAAATATGTACTCCCATTTTTGACAGTTCTTCAGTCCAATTTGCTACAATATCAACATTCCAAGGATCGCCGTAAGGATTTCCAAACCCCATGGATAAATAAGCTACTACCTCTTTATTGGCTTTTCTGGCAATAGACAAAATTTTTTGTAATGCATTAATAGATTCAGCGATTGTTTTATGCGTATTACGCATCTGGAAATTTTCTGAGATAGAAAATGGATATCCTAGATAGTCGATTTCATCAAATTGAACAGCATCAATGGCTCCTCGAACATTCGCAACTATCGCCAAAAGCTTAGTTTGTGTTTGAGACAAATCTAATTTTTTAAGAACTTCTGCCGTATCCCTCATTTGTGGAATCACTTTTGGGGAAACAAAACTCCCAAAGTCAATCGTATGAAAACCAACCTTTAATAATGAATTGATATATTTTGCCTTGGCTTCAGTAGAAATAAAATGAGTCCTAATGCCTTGCATAGCATCTCTTGGGCATTCAATTATTTTGACCTTTTTCATTAATTCAAATATACGATAATTGTATTTTTAATTATTGTTATCAATGTGTAGTTGAAAATTATAAATAATGTCTTTATCAAAATTTTCACATTTAATATTTATGAAAAAAAATTATGAAGGCCATACAACATTGAGACAAAACCTTAGGTCAAGATAAATAAAGCAATTCCAACAAATACTATCACCTGCATCCATTGAAGCCAAAAACCAATCTTTTTGTTTTTCTGTATTTTTTCCGAGATATTCCCTCCAAGTATAGCAATAAAGGAAAATACAACAAAAGATGTCAATATAAAAAGCCCACCTAGAACATAAAATTGAATGACGATTGATAATGAATCTGAAAATAAGAAACTTGGAAATAATGCTAAGAAAAAAATAGTCACTTTTGGATTTAATACATTCATTAAAAACCCTATTTTAACTAATTGAAAAGGTGATTTTTTTTGAATCTCCTCCATATTCAATTTAATATCTGAACTACTTTTAAAAACCTTGTAAGCCAAATACAATAGATAGAAAGCTCCAACAATTTTGATTCCATAAAATAGTGTATTATTGGTTTTTATAATACTTGATATACCAAAAGCAACCAGCGAAGTATGTATGATACAGCCAGTCATTAACCCTATAACAGTTGCCAATCCATACTTTTTACCATAAATAACACTTTGCATCAAAACAAAAATATTATCTGGACCTGGGGAAATTGCTAACAGGGTAACGGAAGCAATAAATGAAAGTAAAATATTAGTATCCAAGACAGGTGATTTTATTAAAAACAATCATGACTTTAATATATAATAATTATTTAATTGATTTGATAAAGAACCATTTTTAAGCTAATCAATTAAAGATTAATCAATGCTTTATTTATGTCTTTGATTAAACCAGGTCCTTCATATATAAAGCCCGTATAAAGCTGAACTAAATCTGCACCAGCTTTTATTTTTTTTAGGGCATCTTCAGCAGAATGGATACCTCCTACTCCTATTATTGGAAATGCTTTATTAGAATTATGCGATAAATATCGAATTACTCTAGTACTTTGATCTTTGATGGGTTTACCACTTAACCCACCATTCCCTATTTTTTGCAAAAGTTTATCAGAAGTTTTTAAATTGTCTCTCTTTATAGATGTATTGGAAGCAATAATACCATCAATTTTAGTTTCTGCCACAAGATCAATAATATCATCTAATTGATAATTATTTAAATCTGGTGCAATTTTTAATAGAATAGGTTTTTGAATGGGTTCTTGGTTGTTTAACTCTTGAACAGCAGTAATCAATTCAATTAAATAATCTTTATCATTTAATTTTTCTTGGCTTCCTACATTCGGACAACTTACATTTAAAACAAAATAATCTACATAAGGGTGTAATCCCTTGAAGCAAGTTTCATAGTCTGAAGTGTATTTATTAGATGCTGTTTCGTTATTTTTACCAATATTACCACCAATAATAAGCTTTCTTTTATTTTTTTTCAATTGGCGTATGACCATCTCTAAACCGTCGTTATTAAATCCCATTCTATTAATAATTGCCTGGTCTTCTTTTAGCCTAAAAAGTCTCTTTTTGGGGTTTCCTAGTTGACCTTTTGGTGTTACCGTTCCTATTTCGATAAATCCAAAACCAAAATTTGATAATTCATTATACAAAACTGCATTTTTATCAAATCCCGCAGCTAATCCAACTGGGTTTTTAAATGTAATACCAAATAAGGTTCTTTCTAAGCGTTTGTCCTCTAATAAATATATAGATCGGAGTATTGAGGGGACTAAAGGTATTTTACATAAAAAACGAATCAAAGAAAATGTAAAGTAATGAACCCTTTCTGGGTCAAATAAAAAAAGAATTGGGCGAATTAATAATGTATACATCCTTGTTTAAAAAAAAAGCTCTATGGTGGAGCTCATTACTACCTTAAAACAGCATCTAATTTATTTTCGAATGTCTGTTTTAACTTATCCATAACTTTTTCTATTTGCTTATCTGTTAGTGTTTTATTTTTATCCTGTAAGATAAAACTTATAGCATAGGATTTTTTTCCCTTAGGGAGCTTATCTCCTTCATACACATCAAACAATCCAACATCTTTTAATAAATTCTTTTCTGATTGAAAAGCGATGTTATATACTTCTTTAAATGTAATCTTTTCATCTAATAGTAAGGCAAGATCTCTTTTAACAGCTGGAAATTTAGGTAATTCTCTGATTTTAATTTTCTTTTTGTCTGAAATGGTTAAAATAGATTTCCAATCAAAATCTGCAAATAAAACTTCTTGTTTTATTCCAAATTCTCTAACAATTTTTTTCTTTAAAACTCCAAACTCTACCAATGTATTCTTTCCCAAACTTAAAATCACCCCTTCTGAAAAAACATCTGATTTAGCAGGTGTTGTTTTTAAACTTGAAAAACCAATTCTTTCTAAAATTGTTGTTATGACTCCTTTTAAATAAAAAAAATCAGAATTTTTTGATGAGGATGTCCAGGTCTCTTGGGTTCTTCCTCCAGAGACAAAAAGTGTGAGGTGCCTATCTTCTTGATAGGCTTTTTCATAATTGTGATACGTTTTACCAAATTCATATAATTGTAGAGAATTATTCTTTCTATTGATATTATAGGAAATAGATTCTAATCCACCAAAAAGCAATGATTGTCTCAAAACATTTAAATCTGTACTTAAGGGGTTTATTATCATCACATTAACTTGTGGTTTTAAATTTTTAGAAAACGAAGTATACTCCTCTTTCGTCAATGAATTAGACATAATTTCATAAAAACCTAAGGAGGTCAATTGATTTGCAATTATATTTTCCAGAGTAATGTCTCTATTTGTATCAAAGGAAATAGATGCATTTAATTTATGAGAAAATTTAATGTTATTGTATCCATAAACACGAAGAATTTCCTCAATGATATCTGCCTCTCTTTGAACATCAACTCTGTAGGAAGGTATGTTAAGCCCTAATCCACCCTCTGTTTCACTACTTATTTTAATTTCGAGAGAGGCTAAAATATTTTTTATTGTTTCTTTATCAATCTCCTGACCAATGATACGAAAAGCGTTTTCATAAGATAAAAAAACTTGAAAGTCTTCTATTTTTTGCGGATAAAGATCAATAATATCTGAAGCTATTTTTCCTCCAGAATATTCTTCAATTAATAAGGCCGCACGTTTTAGGGCATATTTTGAGAAATTAACATCAATTCCACGCTCAAAACGAAAGGAAGCATCTGTATTTAAGGAATGTCTTTTTGCTGTTTTACGAATGGAAACAGGGTCAAAATAGGCACTTTCTAAAAATATAGATTTTGTTTTTTCCGTTACCCCAGAATTAATACCTCCAAAAACTCCTGCTATACACAAAGGGTTAGATTCTGCATCACAGATCATAATATCTTCTTCGTGTAATTCTCTTTCTACTTCGTCTAAGGTTATGAATTTTGTACCCGATTCTAGTGTTTTTACAATTATTTTGTTTCCTTTAATTTTATTAGTATCAAAGGCATGTAAAGGTTGCCCTAATTCGTGTAAAACATAATTTGTGATATCTACTACATTATTTTTTGGACTTATACCTATTGATTTTAAACGGTTCTGAATCCACTCTGGAGAATCTTTTATTTCTATATCAACAATTGTAATGCCACAGTATCGTGGAGCAAATTCTCTATTTTCTACTTCAACATCTATTCGGAGTCTTCTTTCATCAACATGAAAATTACTTACAGACGGAGAAATTAATTCTAAATTAATTCCGTGTTGAATTAATCCTGAACGCAAGTCCCTAGCTACTCCATAATGACTCATTGCATCGGCTCTATTGGGTGTGAGTCCAATTTCAAAAACCTGATCTATTTCTATATTAAAAACATTAGCTGCTTTAGTACCAACTTGCAAATTTTTATCCAGAATCATAATTCCATCATGACTTGTTCCTAAGCCTAATTCATCTTCAGCACAAATCATTCCATGACTTTCTTCTCCTCTAATCTTACCTTTTTTGATTGTAAATCCCTCACCCTTTTCATCATACAAAATAGTTCCTATGGTGGCGACAGGAACCTTTTGTCCTACAGCAACATTAGTTGCACCACAAACAATTTGTAAAGGATCTCCATTTCCTATGGCAACAGTAGTGAGATTTAAACGATCTGCATTTGGATGCTTAACACAAGTTAAAACTTCACCAACCACTACACCTTCAAGACCTCCTTTTATTGACTCTTTCGTTTCAACACCTTCAACTTCCAAACCAAGGTCCGTTAATAATTCACTTGTTTTACTTTCTTCCCAATCAACTTGAAGAAATTGTTTTAACCAATTGTATGATATCTTCATCTAGATAATAATGATTACGTTGCAAATTTAATTAAATTAAACTTTAAAGGAAATATTTCGATGTTTTAGTTATGGATAATTCTTAGGTTTGTTAAATGAAGAATATATTATTGTTTTAATGTATTGATTATTTATTATGACTCTCGTAAATACCTATTGTAATTATTGTAATAACTTAGATACCAACAATATTCACAAAATCTATCATGATACACAATATGGATTTCCAATTGATTCTGATAATGAATTATTTGGTAGGTTAATCTTAGAAATTAATCAAGCAGGATTGTCTTGGGACACTATACTAAAAAAACAAAATAACTTTAAAAAAGCATATTCAAATTTTGATATAAAAGCAATTGCAAATTACAGTGAAAAAGACAGAATTCGTTTGTTAAATAATGCTGGTATTATTAGAAATAGGCTAAAAATAAATGCTGCTATATATAATGCTAGAGTTATTATAGAAATCCAAAATAAATTTGGTTCTTTTCAAAATTGGCTTGATAAAAATCATCCCAAAACAAAAAAAGAATGGGTGAAATTATTTAAAAAGAAATTTAAATTTACAGGAGGTGAAATCACAAATGAGTTTTTGATGAGTGTTGGATATTTAAAAGGATCACATGATGAAAAATGCCCTATTTACAAAAAGATTTTAATGAAGAAACCTAAATGGAATCATTAACTAATATTTGACCAAGCACCTTTGTTTTTGTAAATCATAGAAAATGTTTTTTGTATTGAAAGATTTACTGGTTTTGAAAGATTTGGATCTTCTTTTAATATTTTTATTGCCGCATTCCTGGCTTTGTATAAAATAGAACTGTCCTTTACAACATCTGCAATTTTTAAATTTAAAACTCCACTTTGTTGAGTTCCCATAATATTTCCTGGTCCTCGTAATTTTAGGTCTACTTCTGCAATTTTAAAACCATCTGAAGTATCAACCATCGTTTTCAACCTTAATTTTGCCTCTGAAGACAAAGCTATAGCCGATAACAATACACAATAACTTTGGTCTGCACCTCTGCCAACCCTTCCTCTTAATTGATGTAACTGACTTAATCCAAATCGCTCTGCACTTTCAATAACCATAACGCTAGCATTAGCGACATTTACCCCCACTTCTATCACGGTGGTAGCGACCATAATTTGTGTTTGACCTTTAACAAAACGTTTCATTTCATATTCTTTATCAGAAGCTTTCATCTTTCCATGAACGATACTAATTTGATATTTTGGTGCTTGAAATTCTCTAGAAATACTTTCATAGCCATCCATTAAATCTTTATAGTCCATAACCTCAGATTCTTGAATTAAAGGATATACCACATATATTTGTCTTCCTTTTTTAATTTCTTGTTTCATAAATTTAAATACGGCCAAACGATTGGTGTCGTATTTGTGAATTGTTTTTACTTCTTTTCTTCCTGGAGGTAATTCATCGATGATAGAGATGTCTAAATCACCGTATACACTCATCGCTAAAGTTCTTGGAATTGGAGTAGCTGTCATAACCAAAATATGTGGAGGGAGTTCATTTTTTTGCCACATTTTTGATCGTTGTGC